>JAGYMT010000065.1 GCA_018400335.1 Kiritimatiellia bacterium
TCATCGCTTTCTCTGTCAGGAAAACAATTTGGCGCTTTTCCGCCGCAAAAAAAAGAGTGGCATGATAGAGTCTTTGGATAAAAAATCCTCGCCCGAGGATCCAAAGGAGTCTCTATCATGCCGCAGTTATTTTTACCTGGATTTCCGGATGGCGCAAGCAAAATCGGCTCGTATGTCAGCGTTCTGAAAAGGGCCTGGGCTCTTTCCATGAGCCGCGCCGTGTTCGCGGCGGAAGTGTGATCACAGAGAATGTAGTGATGTGTTAATGGGCGGGCTGCTCACAGGGCTTCCGGCATTATGCGCCAATTGCTTGTTCAGCGGATTAGGCAAGCATCTTTCGCTGCCCAAAGGCTGTTACAGCACAAGTGTGAAGTGCCGATTTCGCGCGTCAGGTCGGCGTGCTTGAGCCGGGCACGGTCGGCTACCGGCCAGCCATCACGCGCGGCAAGCAGCTCGACAACTATCTGATCTGGCGGCTCCAGGCGGATGCCGCCGGGGCGGTGGAGGCCAGGCTGCCCAAGGCCAACCTGCCCTGCTTCCTGACAACCAGCGTCGACGGATTGAACGACAACTGGTCGGCCTATCTGCTTGACCGCGCGCGGGCCAATCCGAACTTCCGCAGCCTGCCGATCCGGGACGGACGCACGTTCGCCCAACTGGACTTGAACGAGGCGGACAGCGACCTGTTCATCGGCCACCCGGTCACGGCGGACCAAGCCGAGGTGCGGATTCTGGTGTCGTGGAAGGAACCGGGGCTGTGGTATGTCGAGGCGCATAATCCGGGCCACAAGCCTATGAATCTGAAACTCAAGGCGAACGAAGGCTGGAACCTTTTTGATTTCGCCGAGAGCGTCGAGCTGCCCCCTGGCGCAAGCCGGGTGTGGACAGTGAAAGCGAAGTAGACGCCGGATGATGCAAGAGAACTTTACAACTATTGACAGCTATTCCAAAGTTATGACATGATTAAAGATATTACAAAACTTCCGGGGACTCCAAAGTTATTATACGATGGAAACAAAAAAAGGAGATTGCGCAATGTTCACTTTTTCAGAAAACCCCGGAAGAACAGCCGTCTGTTATGATGGAGATCCAATGTTGCTTCTGGTGCAGGAGCATGTCATGTTCCGGACCGCAGGCTTGTGTAACGCCAAGTTCCGTCCGGGCGGGCCCGTCGAATTTATTGCGCTTTGCGGAGCGTCGCCTATATTCGGCTATGTGAACGTCAGGCGCCTCAAAGCGGACTTCAAGTTGCTCGGTCCGAATCGAGTCAGGATTCGTCTGCAACCCGAAAAAACGGACGATAATCTCCTTGAGACGCTTCGCGAGCAGCGGGAGATCGTCATTGAATACCTGCCTGACCTGAAGCGCTTCCGTTACAGCATTATCGTGGCGCTTGAGGCGTTGAAAGACATCGGATCCGGCGACGGACTCGCGTTCAACACGATGCCGCAGCGGCCGGGAGACGATTTCACGGTCATCGAGTTTGACGACCCGCTGTTGTCCGGCGGCATCGGGCCGCAGGTTCCGATGACTCAGGATTGGACCGGCTTGCCGGAGCCTGTTTTCAGCGAAGCCGGATTCACAACGGCGTGGCGCAAGCGCTATTTGAGCGTGACGCTGCCCACGGTTGAACGCGGTTTGCGGCGCGTTGCTTTCAACCGCATTGTCAACGGCGGCCAGGTGTTCTTCAACCGGACCGTCCCGCGGATGACACCCCGAAAACCGTTCTTCTATGAAAAAACCGATGGACGCTATCTGCGGTTCACCCCTCTTTTCGATTACCCGACGTCCCATCACATCTGCGAGTGGGGATACGACATGCATCTTTATGCAATGGTTCCCCGGCCAAGCCCGGGTCTGCTGATGAAGCGCGGGCAGCGCGTGGAATTGGCATATTGTTTCGAGGAGGTGGAAAGCTCGGAAGTGCCGGATGAGTATCTGAAGGCTCTGCCGGCTGAGATCGAACCCGAGGAAAGAGCCCGCGCCGACCGTCCAATCTATGAAGAGCCGGTCTGCCGCTTTGTCCGTTCAGCGCTGGACAGTCCGGACCAATATGCATGGGAGCCCGGCGAGCGATGTCGTTGGGAGCGCGGGGGCGGGCCGTCCGGGGAATCCGGCGCGCTGGTGATAGACAACGGCAAAACCCGTTCCGAATCGGCCTGGAGATTCGGGCACCTTGGCCCGTCCGATCGCTGCAACCCAATCCCGCCTCGAAGTCGGTTCCGGGTTTCCGCCCTGGTCAAGGCGGTCGAGCCGGACAAGGCGACGTTCACTTTGACGCTGAATCATTTCAATGGTCCGGCGATGTTCAGCCCGGTGACGCCGGTGGTCACGAGCGCCGGATCGTATTCCCTGAAACCGTCCGAAAAGGCGGACTGGCTGCGGCTTGATTTCGTCAGCAAGACATCCGGCTCGTACACGCTGAGCGGTTCCTTTCATTTTGCCTATACGGGTGTCGGCGTTGCGGCACTAAGTGAACTCCGCATCGAACGGTTGTGAGCGCAAGGTTCAATTCATTCAAGCAGGTTTGTGGCTTGGAACGGAGGGATGACAAAATGACACCACGAGAGCGAATGGAAGCGGTATTGCAAGGCAGGCCGACGGATGCGATGGCTTGGTGCGGTGATATGACATACTGGCATGCATCGCATGCCGAGATGGGTGATTTGCCGGAACGGTGGCAAGGCAGGGATGGTCTGCATCGTCTGAACCAGGAACTTGGGTTGAGCGAGTACGTGCCGGGTTGCACGGGTGGAGACACGGTGGAAGGAGACGGAGTTGAACGGAATTTCAAGATAGATGGCAAGCGTCGCGTCACCCGCTGGCAAACCCCCGTGGGCGCCCTCCGGGAAACGCAGGAATATTCGACTGACTCCTTCTCCTGGGGATACACGGAACATGCGGTGAAGACCGTGGATGATCTGCGGGTGGTCAGGTACATCTATGAAAGTCGACGTTTCATTCCGGCGCCGGAGCGGTTCGGCAGGGAAGATGCGAAATACGCGGCCTATGGCATGGGTCCGACACATGCGGCCGGGCCGCCAACTCCGATTTCGGAACTCAACAAAAGCTGGATCGGCGTCATGGACCTGACTTATCTGCTCATGGACGCGCCAGATGAGATGCGGCTTACATTGGATGCCATCGGCGCGTTCAACGACGAAGTTTATCGCCGGATGGCCGATGCGCCTCCCTCGGTTGTGATGATCAATGAGAATCTGTCCGCCACCACGATGGGAGGATATTTCGATGAGTTCATAGCCCCGTATGTGCGGCGCTGGACCGCCTGGTTGCGCGAGGGAGGCCACATCAGCATGCTTCACAATGACGGAACCCTGCGCGGTACGCTTGAAAAACTCGGTCCGGCCGGGGTGGATTGCATAGACTCGGTCGTTCCCAGGCCGGTTGGCGACGTTGAGATTTCCGACCTGCGCAAGATGGCGGGTGAAGAAGTAATTCTCATTGGCGGGTTGCCCGGCGCGATGTTCGCTCCGCCCTTCACCGCCAGGGATATCGAGAAACAGGTTAAGGAAATCATTCTGTGCCACAGGGATACCAATAAGTTCATTTTCGGGGTTGCCGACCAGGTGCCGCCCAACGGCGACTTGAATCTTGTAAGGTTGGTCGGCGATTTGATAGAGAAGTTCGGAAGGTATTGATAATCATTAAAGGAGACGTCATGGGTGCGCAAAAAGTAAAGGTCATTGTCTACGCGGATGTCAACCAGATCAAAGTCGGCCAGTATGAACTTGGCGAGGCCGCGCCGACGGACATCGTGGTTAGAACCCGCTATACGATGGTGTCGTCCGGCACGGAACTGCGGGTGCTGGGCGGACATTACGGGGCGAAGGGCAGGTATCCTCTGATTCCGGGGTATTCGTCGGTCGGCGAGGTGATCGCGGTCGGTGCCGAGGTTGATGGATTCCGGGTGGGCGATCGTGTGTCATGTCGAAATCCCAAGCCTTTGCCCGGCGTCAATTCGATGTGGGGCGGACAGGCTGGTCTGCAAGTTCATGCCACCAGCGGAGAGGATCGCCCGGTGCTGCTGCCGGCGGATGGCGAGCTTCTGGATTACGTGGCTGCCGAGATTTCCGCCATCAGTCTCAGGGGTGTGACGGCGGCCGCGCCGCGCCGGGGCGAAACCGCCGTTGTCCTCGGCCAGGGCATGATCGGCGCCTTTTCCGCGGCCTGGCTGAATGCCGCGGGCTGCCGGGTTATCGTCGCCGATATCGAGGAAGGCCGTCTCAAGCGGGCCGTGAACTGGGCTTCAGCGGTTGTCAATGTTGCTGAGCCGGATGGCGAGTCGCGCATCCTCGCGCTCTGCAATGGCGGGGCGGATATTGTGGTCGAGAGTTCCGGCAGCGCGAAGGGGGCGCTCATGGCTTATAAGCTGGTGCGACGCAAGCCGCAGAACTACAGCAAGGATTACAAGGTCGAGCCGATTCAGTTTTACCATGGCGATTGGCCGCGCCTGATCGTTCAGGCCAACTATCTCGATGAGGTCAGCATCAACCCATTCGGTTTTTTTCCGGGCGAAGGTATCACGATCCTGACGCCATCCGACCGCGGCGTCGAGGACCGTCAGGCGTCAGTCGAACAGTTCCGCCGAGGGACGCTGAAAGCCGCCGATTTCGTGCAGACCGTGTCCGCGGTGGCCGACGCGCCGACCGCCTATGCTGCCTTGCGCGACGACAAGAGCCGGAACTTTTCTCTGGTTTTTGACTGGGGAAGATAAGGTTCGCGGCGTCAGCTTTCTGACGCCTTGTTTTTCTAATGTTACTGCCCGAATATCAAGAATGGGAAATAAATTCAAGTTATGAACATCAAATGCGCCATCATCGGTTTAGGCCCCAACACTCCCGGCAAGGGCGGGGCTCATTCGATCTCGTATCTGCATGCCGCCGCCTATCAGGCCGAGGCCGGTTTTGAAATCGCGGGAGCATGCAGCCGAACGCGGAAGAACGTCGAAGACTTTGTCGCCGAATTTCCCGGCTGCCGGGGCTACCAGGATTACAACCGGATGTTGTCCGAACTGCGCCCGCAAATGGTCAGCGTCTGCGCATTCGCGCCGGATCGCGAGGCGATGGTTGTGGCGGCTTTGGAGAGCGGCGCCAAGGGAGTTTTGATCGAGAAACCCTTTGCGCTCAGCCTGGAGGCCGCGGAACGGATGATGTCCAAGGCCGATGCTTGCGATGCCCGCCTGTTCGTGAATCATCAGCGACGCTACGGGAAGCCATTCGAAGCATTCCGGGATGCTGCCGCCATGATCGGTAACCTGCTGAGCGTGGATGCGGTGCAGCCGTTCGGCAACATTCTTGATTTCGGTCCGCATGTGATCGACATCGCCCTTTTCGCTTTGGGCAACGAACGCCGGATCGACAACCTCTTCGCCGCCGTGGACTGGCACGACGCGCGGAAGTGGCAGGGAACCCAAGTCGAATCCCGCTCCCTGGCCACCATCTTCTTCAACGACGGCGTGCGCCTGACCTATGAAGCCGGCAACAACCCGATCGTCAAACACCCGCTCCTGCGACTCAACGGCAGCCTGGGATTCGCCGAGCTTCACATGGAACCGGCCGAGGACGTCCCCAACGTTTTCCGCGCCAAACTCGCCGGCGGCGCCGATATCATCAGTTTGGATTCGACCGAACACATCCACCATAGCGAAGATCCGACGCTCTACATGCGTCGCGCCGTCGCAGACGTCTACAAAGCCATGACCGAAGGCTCCGGAACCCGCATTGATGTCGCCGAAGCCTATCGCGGCATGCAGATCATGATGGGTATTTACGAGTCGGCCAAACAGATGGGAACGGTGAAGTTTTGAAGCATGAAGCGGGAATTTCCGATCCATCCGTCCCCGCCGGCAGCGGGAAGGAGCTTGCATGAAGCTGGCTGTCACGCGTGATGGAGATAATCTGTGTTTGGAAAGCGACTGTATCCGGATGGATTTCGTCGGCAAAGACACAAAGACTGCGGCATTCCAGGTCACCGACGCGCGCACGCAACCGGACGGCACGGTGAAGATCGAGTTGACCGACGAGCAGAGCGCGCTGCGGGCCTACGACGCCGAGTGCCGCGACGTCTTCATCTACCTCTACTGGGGCTACCGCTCGCCCTGGTGGCTGCTGCACGGCGACGTCCTGTTCGAGCCGGGACTGGACATCGAGGCGGCCTCGCCGTCGGGCAGCCCTACGCTATACGCGCGCGACGGCGTCACCGTCGGTCTCGATCAGGCGCAGTGGTGGTGTCATGACCTGCCGAAGATCAGCAAGGACTCCCTCGGCGTCTGGCTCTCCGACTGGCGGTGGAACAGTTGCATCGGCACGGAGCGCTGGGAAGAGGCGTTCGTCATGGACATCTGTCGCGGCAGCCTGCTGGCGCAGCCATGGAGCGACCGCGAGTTTCTCGATCCCGTCGGCCGCCGGCGGCGGACACACGACATGTACGGATGTTTGTCAGCGTGGTATCCAAACCGGAACACGAGCTTCGCTGCCGCGCCTACAGTATTCCCCGGTAACGGGCGGTCAGGAGCAGAGCTCCTGAACCTGAAATCTTTCAACGAAGTTGGCTAGTTCCCCGGCGGCGGCTGGAGCTCCATTATCGCATGGTTCCAGATGTTGTGGCCCCAGCCCAAGAGAGGTCTGAAAGAGTAGGGCACAAGTTTTCCCGCCGTCTTGTCCAGCCGGACGAGCATGAAATTCAGCCTGTCGCCGGCGCGCGGAGGACAGCGCTCGTAACCAGGCAGCTCATCAAAAGGGATGGCCATCTGAACGGTGTATCCCTCGTCCTTGTCCTTGCTCATGTTCAGGGTGCCGCGGATATTTTGGCTGTGTTTCAGACCCCTCATGTTCTCGTCTTTATCGGCCAAACTCCCCCATAAATCGATTTTTTTTGCTTGGATTGCGTCAAAAACCGATCCGTTGGGAGCAACCACCACTTCCCAGTAAGTACGGAATCGCATGGACGGCATGATGAATATCTCCACGCAATCGTCGAAGTAGACGTGGTCGTCGCGCTCGCGCTCCTTGGCTGCGATGTCTTCATCGGCGCAGTCAAAGGCGACGTACAGATACCGCTCATCCCAGAGAAGCTTGAAGGTTGTGGCGGGACCGCCCTGTTCCGCTTTATTGAAGGGATACACCTCGTTCCACGTCCATGCGTTCGCCCAGGCCGGGTCGCCGGGATTGCCGTCAACCGCCGGCTTAATGACGGCATAGGGAACGCGGTGAAGCCCCGGATCGGGCCAACCCGGGCCGGCCTCAATCAGCCCGAGGAAGTTATTGATATCCGCGAGAATCGCGGACTCAGACGGGGAACCGGGCCTGGGTCCTTCGCCTCTGAAGAACGCGAACCAGGACGAATAAGGGTCGTTTCTGAGCCGGTTCGCGTATTCGCGGCCGGGCGTAGCGCCCACTGCGGCCAGCGCTGCTTCTGTTCGTTTAAGAACAGCCGAATAATCCGGCGCCACTGCGTTCGTTTCCTGCTGCGCGGCTGCATGGCACGCGGCTGAGAGCATAATGCCGAGCGCAACGCTCCTGTATAAAGCCGAGCGCGTCCGGTTCGATAGTGAGTTTGAAATCATTTTTACAACTCCTTTTCTATAAGTAATATATCAGCCGCGTTTCAGCATCACAACAGTTATATCATCGGAAGGTTCGGCGTCGGCGGCGAACTTTCTAATGTCGGCGACGAGAGATTCCGTCATCTCCCGGCAGCAGCCGCCCATTGCCCTCGCGCGCTCCGCGAGGCGCTCCT
>JAGYMT010000066.1 GCA_018400335.1 Kiritimatiellia bacterium
TCGCCCTGCCGCGCGCAGCGGCCCCTGAGCTGACGGTCAATGCGCCTCGATTCGTGCCGCTCCGACCCTATCACGTGCAGGCCGCAGGGCTCCTCCATGAGAAGCTTTCTAAGGGTTTTGCCTCCCACGGACTGGTCCAGACCGCGGTCCGAGGTGATGATATCCCTGGCAATCCGCACCACGCCTTCGCCCATCTTGATGTCGGTGCCGCGGCCCGCCATATTGGTGGCGATCGTCACCGCGCCGGCCTGACCCGCGCGCATCACGATATCCGCTTCACCCTCGTGATTCTTGGCATTCAGCACGCTGTGCGGAATGCCCTCCCGCTTGAGCATCCGGCTGAGCAGCTCGGAGGTGTCCACCGAAATCGTGCCGAGCAGCATCGGCTGTCCCCTGCCGTGGCGCTCCTTGACCTCGTCAATTATGGCCCCGTATTTCTCCCTGCGGGTCCGGTAGATGACGTCGTTGCCGTCAACCCTGCGGATCGGGCGGTTGGTCGGAATGGCCAGAACGTCCAGCTTATAGATGTCCCTGAACTCGTTGGCCTCGGTCTCGGCCGTGCCGGTCATGCCGGCCAGTTTATCGTACATCCTGAAATAGTTTTGAATCGTGATGGTCGCGAGAGTCTGGGTCTCGCGCTCGATCTGGACGCCTTCCTTGGCCTCAATGGCCTGGTGCAAACCGTCGCTCCACCTGCGGCCCGGCAGTATGCGGCCCGTAAACTCGTCAACGATCATCACCCTGTTTTCCTGCACCACGTACTCGACGTCCTTCTCGTACAGACAGTATGCGCGAATGAGCTGGTCAACGTTGTGAATGCGCTCGCTCTTTTCGGAGAAGGAGGACTGTATCTGCTGGCGGCGCTCCAGCTTTTCCTGCGGAGAGAGGTCCTCATCGGCATCAAGGTCTGCGAGCTGTGCTATCAGGTCGGGCATGACGTAGGCGTCGGGGTCCGCGGGGCTCATGGCCGTGCAGCCCTTATCGGTGAGCGTGGCATCGCGTCCGCGCTCGTCAATGTTGAAGAACAGCTCCTCGCGCAGCGCCCGCGCCTGCTCCTTGCGCATATCGATCATCAGCGCGCTCTCGATGCTCTCCATCATCTTCCTGGCCGCCGAATCCTCGAGCATGTGTAGGAGCTGCTTGTTCTTCGGCATGCCGTGCCGCACCTGGTAGAGGCGGAGCTTCGCCTCCTCATCCTCGCCCTTCTCGATAAAAACCCTTGCCTCCGCGATCAGCGAGTTACAGAGCTCCGTCTGCTTCCGCACGAGCCTCGCGACCATGGGCGCGAGCTCGACGTACTGGTGGCTGGATACGGCCGCCGGCCCGGAGATAATGAGGGGCGTCCTGGCCTCGTCTATGAGAATGCTGTCAACCTCGTCAACTATGGAGTAGAAATGCCCGTTCTGCACTATCTGCCCGGGTACGTGCGCCATGCCGTTGTCGCGGAGGTAATCGAAACCGAACTCGCTGTTCGTTCCGTACGTTATATTTTTGGAGTACTCCACGCGCCTCTCCTCAGGGCTCATCTGGTTCTGGATGCAGCCCACCGAGACGCCGAGGAATTCGTACAGGAGCCCCATCCAATGGGAATCGCGCCGAGCCAGATAGTCGTTGACGGTTACCAGATGTACGTTCCTGCCGGTGAGCGAGTTCAGGTAGAGCGGCATGGTCGCCACGAGCGTCTTGCCTTCGCCCGTAGCCATCTCGGCGATCTTGCCGTGGTGCAGTGCGATCGCGCCGATGAGCTGGACGTCGAACGGGACCATGTCCCACACCACCTCGTGGTCGCACACGTTGAACTTCGTGCCGATCAGGCGCCGACAGGCGTTCTTCGCCGCGGCGAAAGCCTCGACCATTATGTCGTCGAGCTTTGCGCCGCCGGCGAGCCGCTCCCTGAACTCGTCCGTCTTGGCGCGGAGCGCGCCCTCGGAGAGTGCGCGATATGCCTCGTCCTGCGCATTGATCGCGGCGACCAGCGGCTTGATCCGCTTGATATCGCGTTGGTACTTCGTTCCTATTATCTTGTTGAGAATCCAGCGCATTTGGTGACTGTGTCAGACCTTTCCATACCCTTTGGGGTGCGCGCGGTGCCAGTTCCATGCGCTCCGCACAATTTCCTCTATACTGCTCCGCTCCGGCTTCCATCCGAGCAGTCCGGCGGCCATGGAACAGTCGGCGACGAGATTCGCGGGGTCGCCGTGCCTGCGCGGACATTTGACCACGGGGATCGGGCGGCCGCTCACGGCCCTCGCCGTCTCAATCACCTGCCGAACCGAGCAGCCCTGTCCGGTCCCCAGATTTACGGCAAACGTCCCGGGCTTACAGAGCGCCATGACGTGCGCGCGCGCCAGGTCCCACACGTGGATGTAATCGCGGACGCAGGTGCCGTCGGGCGTGTCATAGTCATCGCCGAAAATCTTCATCTCGCCGGCCTTGCCTAGCGCGGCCTTGAGCACGTTCGGTATCAGGTGCGTCTCGGGGTCGTGGTCCTCGCCGTGTTCTTCCGTCGCTCCCGCAGCGTTGAAGTAGCGCAGGAACACGGGCTCCATGCCGTAAATCCGGTTGTACCAGCCCAGAATCTTCTCGAACATCAGCTTTGACTCGCCGTAGGGGTTGGTTGGCCGTTGCGGGGTCTCCTCGCTTATCCGATCGGAGTCGGGCTGGCCGTAAGTCGCGCAGGTGGAAGAGAACACGATCCGCTTCACCTGCGCCTTGATCATGGCTTCCGCCAGATTTATGCCGCCTCCCACGTTGTTGCCGAAGTACCACTCCGGATGCGCCATGGATTCGCCGACAAGCGCGTAGGCGGCGAAGTGCACGACGGCATCCGGCTTCACATCGAGCATCGCCTTGGCTATCCCCTCGCGTTCGCGCAGGTCGCCGCGGATGAAACGCGCGCGCGGGTCCAGCGCCGGGCTGTGGCCGCGTTCGAGGTTGTCGAACACCGTCGTTTCGTGTCCCTCGTCGAGCAGCATCTTCACGGTAACGCTTCCGATGTACCCGGCTCCGCCTGTTACGAGAATCTTCATGCCGCCGATATTAACGAATCCGAAACGGAAAACCAGAAAAAAGATGAGGTTCCCGAAACTTCACAAGAAAACTCACATCCCATAGAAATGGGAGAATAATCTCGCGCAGAGGCGCGGAGGCGCAGAGTGGCAAATAATAAAAACTACATCTTGCGTCAAGATTGCTTGACTTCATGCGTCATTCAATTATCTTTCCCGCCAATGATCTTGTGTTCAAATGTAATCCCTTTTCTATCATGAATGCAAGAGAACTTGTAATCCGATTCATAAAAAGAGTGTCAAGCAAAAAAATGAAAGTTTTTTATGGGATCGGAAGAAGAATTGCCACAAAAAGTCGCGAAAAGTCACAAAAAGGGAAGAGTTTTCATCCGGCTTTTTTTATCCGATTAGCCCCGCCTTTTTTTCTGCTTGTAGCCTATAATGTTCCGCCTCTATAGCTCCTTAGCCGAGCATTGTTTGAGTAAATTTATCAAGCCAAAGGCATGATGAGTCGAACATTTGATTTCGACGTTGATAACATGTTCTCAGTCAATGTGTTCAGTGTTCAGGGGTTCAGCGTTCAGGAAATGCCGAAGACTCTCCGTCCTGAACACTGAACACTGAACTCTGAACACTTTCAACGAAGTTGGCTAGCTCTCGCCAGGTTCACGAGGGTTGCCGCGCCGGGCAGCGCTTTCGCGCAGCGCCGGAAAAACGCCTTTCTGTCCGCCGCCGGCTCGAGCCCGGGCATGAAGGGCAGGCGCCCGAGTATCCGCACCTTGCCGAGGCGCCTAATCACGCGGATGTTGTCCTCCTCGATCTCGGCGCGGCGAGATCGGGCTGTCTCGTTGATGACCACGCCAAGGATCGGGAGCCCGGCCTGCTCCAGCGCGCGCAGCGAGAGGAGCGTGTGGTTGATTGTCCCGAGCCCCGGACGCGCGACGAGTACAACGGGCAGCTCCAACCTGCCGGCCAGGTCGAGCATGGTCCTCCCGGCATCAATCGGGACAAAGAGTCCGCCGGCGCCCTCGACGACAATCATTTCATGGGCTTTCAGAAGAGCATCGAGAGATTTAGCGATCCTTTCAAACCTTATCCTTCTTCCCGCCAAAGCAGCAGCCAGGTGGGGGGAGCAGGGCTTCGCAAAGCAGTAAGGCGCCATGAGCCGTTTCTCGGTCCGTGAAGGTTTCAGCCCGATGGCGGAAAGAGAGAATTCGAGATCGGGCGCCACCCAGTCAACGCCTTTTCGCACGGCGCCGGTCTGTACCGGCTTCATGGGCACGGCATCCACCCCGGCGCCGCGCAGGATTGACAGGAGCGCGGCGCTGACAACCGTTTTTCCAACGCCGGTGTCGGTGCCGGTTACGAATATGCCGGTTTGCTTCATTTCTTCACCGCGGAGAAGCAGGCGGCATGATATGTTGCGCGCACCCCCTTGCCGTCGGCCCTGTATGAGCTGTCGTAATCGGCCATCAGCCGGCACAGTTCCGCGCGGTTGAGCGGCGCCGCCGCGATCGATACGCTTCCTCCCGTAACGCCCTGTTCGTGCAGACTCTTGAGCAGCGCTGCCGCGGATGGATAGTGGAGCTCAATTCGTTCCTCCTCGCACCCGGCTATGACCAGTTTGGCGGCGTGAAGCGCGTCCCGGACCTCGGCCACGGACGGCAGCTTGCCGATGGGCGGCTTGCCGGGCGCCGCGCGCAGGCGCGCACTGCGCAACTCCTGCAGGGTTCCATCCACCATGAGGCCGAAGACCATCCGGCCTCCGGCTTGCAGCAGGCTCGACAGCTTCTTCACGGCCTCGCCGATAGGTTTCATCCAGTGCAGGGCAGAGCAACTCGCGACCAGTTGATAAACGCCGCCGCCCGCAAAACTCCTTGCATCGCAAGCCGTGAAGCGCACCCTGTTGTTGCCGGCAAAACGCTGCCGGGCGTGCGCTATCATTCTTTCCGAGACATCCACGGCATCAATCACGGCGGCAGGAAAGCGCGCGGCGAGCTTCTCGGTGAGCAATCCCGTTCCGCAGCCCGCATCGAGAATCCGCTCCGGGCAATCCGCGGATCCGATCATCCCCATGATCCTATCCGCGACGAGCGGCTGGGCCCTTGCGGCCCGGTCGTAGGTTTCCGATGAAGCCGAGAAGCGCAGCGCGATTGTTTTGTCCGTCTTCATATTCCCAGCGAGTTCCAAAAGCCCAGTATAGCCGCGGCCGTGAACTCCGGCATGCGCGCCGGCAGATCGTGTCCGCTTTTCTCTTCAAAAACGCAACGACACGACGGCATTCGCGCACCGAGGGACTCTGCCGCAGTCCACGACACAATGCAATCCTTTTTTCCGTGCAGCGCGAGCACGGGCAAGACAATGCGCGCCAGATCGCGTCCGGCATCGAACGTCCGCAAGTATTCCAGACCATGGATCAGGCGGGCATCGTCAATCAATGAAGCCGCCTCGATCTTTTCGCCGATCGCGCTCGGATCATCCCGTTCCGGCGCGGCAACCTGTTCGAAAAACCGCCGCAATGTGAGTTCCCGATTTCTCTTCAGATGCCGGGCCATCGCGCGGACACTCGCTTCCGTGGCGCCGCCGGGGAAGCCGGGCCCGGCGCAGAATCGCGCCCCGGCGCCCATAAGCACAAGCGCGCTCATCAATTCCGGACGCAGCGCCGCGGCTTCGAGCGCGATCATTCCCCCCATTGACCAGCCGACCGCAACAGGCGGTTTCTCGTAACCTTCCAGCATGGCGACAAGCGAGGCGGCGTAGATGGAGGACCGATCATTCGGCCTGTCCGACCACAATTCGTAGGCGGATGTTGTCGTGACGTCGAAATAGGGAGCGAGCCGGTCGGCCAGTCCGCCGAGCGCTGCTGCAGTGTGGGCCCAGCCTGCTATGAGGATCAGTGAAGACCTGCTCACGGGAGGCCCTCCGCTTCCGCGCTCCTGATGATGATGCCGGCGACACGATCAATATCCTCGCGGGAATGGGCCAGAGTGACGGAAAGTCTCAGCCTCGCGGTTCCCTCCGGCACGGTCGGCGGACGAATCGCGATTGCCGCTATGCCGTTCTCGCGCAGGCGTTCCGAAAGGGCCAGGACCTTGTGGTTGTCGCCCACGATAACAGGAATTATCTGGCTTTGCGAAGGACCTGTATCCAGTCCCGCTTCCTTCAGTCGTTTCCTGAACAATTGCGCGCGGTCCAGCAGTTCCGGGCCCCATTCGGGGTGTGCCTCGATTTCATCGAGCGCTCCGAGCGCGGCGCCGGCAACGGCGGGCGGCATGGCGGTGCTGAAAATGAAAGGGCGGGATCTGTTGACCAGCAGCTGCCTCATGGGTTCCGAGCAGGCGACGAAGCCGCCGTACGCTCCGAACGCCTTGCTCAGCGTGCCCATGCACAGGTTCACGGACTTCTCCAGTCCGCCGGCTTTCACGAGGCCCGCGCCGCCCGGACCGAAGATTCCGGTTGCATGCGCCTCGTCCACCATCAGCATCGCGTCTCGGCAGCGGACGAGGTCCGCGATATCACCCAATGGCGCGATGTCGCCATCCATGCTGAATACCGATTCCGTGATGACGAGGCAGCGCCTGCCGTCCGGTATCTTCGCCAGAATGCCGGAGAGATGGTTCACATCATTATGCCGGAACCGAAGAAGCGTTGCGCGGCTCAGGATCGCCGCGTCAACAATGCTCGCATGCGCGAGCTTGTCGGCGACAGCGTAATCGTCGCGTCCGAGCACGGCGGGCAGGAGCCCGGCGTTCGCCATGTAGCCGGTCCCGAACAGCAGCGCGGACGGATAGCCTTTCAAGGCCGCGAGGCGGGCTTCGAGCTCCTCGTGGCAGGGGAGAGTGCCGGTCACGAGTCGCGAGGCGCCGCAGCCCGCGCCATATTGCCGAAGCGCAGCCTCAGCCCGGGCCGCCACGATGGGCGAGCGGGCGAGGTTCAGGTAGTCGTTGGAGGAGAGGTTGAGCAAGCTTCCGCGTTCCGGGCGAGAACGTGTGCGCCGCTCAAGGCCGCGGCGCCGAAGCTCATCCAGCTCCGGGTTAATCCATGTCTCTCCGGTCATCTCTTTTTCTCTCCAGTGAGGTTGCCGCTAAACAGTTGAAATGGAATCACGGTAAGTGATCGAGTCGTCAAGCATAGCAATACCGGTTTGGCTTGAGCAAGAAAAACCCGGCGCAGAAATCCTGCAAAGGGATGAAAGAAATCAAAGAAATGCAAAAAAATGTATTGACATCTTTACGATATTAATCAAGATATCTACCGCAATTGTTATGAAAGGAATGGATGTGAGCCATGAGCAAGTCAGCGGGTCAGTGCTGATTGTCTGAAGCCGCTTTTTCCCCAAAAGTCAAGCTCATTCCATTTTCCCTTCATCATTCCCCGTTCCGCGTTCATCATTCTGTTTTCCGTTCTCTTTTCCCTTCTCTTCCTTCCCGCTCTTCTCGCGCAGGATGCGCCTGAGTCCTCGCCCGCCGATTTGGCGTGGAAGGAGGCGCGCGCCGCGCTCGAGAAGCGGCAATTCCAGGACGCTCAGAAGAAGTTCGACGATTTCCTCCGCCGCTACCTCTCCGACCCGCGCGCTCAGGAAGCGCGCATCTTCTCCGCCATCTGCGATTACCGGCAGAAG
>JAGYMT010000067.1 GCA_018400335.1 Kiritimatiellia bacterium
CAGCGCGTCGAGCGAACGCCCGAGACGGTTTTGGCGAAGGTGAATGGCAAGGAGATAACGCAGGCGGATCTCTCCAAGGAAATGGAAAAGGTCAAGGTGATGATGAAGAATTCAGGCCTTGCGCCCGAACAGATGGAGGGGCTGCTGCCCAATATCGAGCCCCAGATCATTGACGGACTCGTGACCAAGTCGCTCATCCATGATGAGTGCAAGAAGAAGAATATCGAGGTTTCAGACGATGAGTTGAAGGCAGAGGTGGAGCAGATCAAGTCCGATATGCCCAAGGAATTCTCGCTCGACAAGATGCTCGATCAGTCTGGCATGACCTACGCGGCTTTCGAGGGCGAGGTGAGGGAGCAGTTGAAACTGAAGAAGCTTCTCAATATAACCGAGCCCGACGACGAGCAGGTGAAAGCCTACTACGACGAGAACAAGGAGTATTTCGAGGCGCCCGAAACGGTCCACGCCAGGCACATCCTGATCATGGTGGAGGATACGGATAGCGACGAGACAAAGGCGGAGAAAAAGGCGAAGGCCGAGGGATTCCGCAAGAAGCTGGTCGAAGGCTCTGATTTCGCGAAGCTGGCCGAGGAGAATTCCGATTGTCCCAGCAAGCGCGACGGCGGCTCGCTCGGCGACGTGCGGCGCGGCGACATGGTTCCCCCCTTCGAGGAGGCCACGTTCAAACTCAAGACAGGCGAGATCAGTGAGGTCGTGGAAACCCAGTTCGGATACCACGTCATCGAAGCAGTTGAACGCAGCGAGCCCAAAACCGTGCCTCTCGATGAGGCAGCTCCGCAGATCAAGGCAGCCATCAAGCAGGAGGCATTCCAGGAGAAGGTGGTCGCACTGATCGAGGAGCTGAAGGAAGAATCCGACATCACCTACAGCGACGGGGTCGAACACGGCGGAATGTGAGCGCCCCGGCTATAGCATATCGAATCCGGGTGATCTCAAGGCCAGAGAGGAACCAATGCAGGAGGTCTTTCACCTGACTTGACGCCGATGCGCTTCGCCCATGGCACAGTATAGCCATGGGTTGCAACTCGGCTCCCGCGCTGGCCGGCTGTTCCGGTTTCAGGAAGAAGCGTCACCCGGCGAGGGTTGCTCGAAGGCCTTTCATTATAAGCGCCTTTGCGGCCTCGCCATATTCTCGTCCGGCTTCGCGGGCTGTCTCGGTGTACCATCTGCCCGATACGTAACGCCCCATGTCCACGCCTTCGGGACAGAAGGCCATCATCAGCGAGGTCTCCTGCTTGGCGGCATGGTCTATGGGGAACTGCGCCTTAGATTCGGCGCTCATGAAGGGATGGACCTGTATCCAGTTGAAAGGATTGCCGGCGGCATCAAGCGAATTATAGTAGTCCTTCATCGAATTATCGCCCCACCAGTCCTCGCCCCGGTTTGCTTCCAGAAAGGCGAAGATTTCCTGGCGGGCGGCAAGACGAAACGCAAGGTCGGTGGGCATGCCGGCCATGAAATTCTCGCTCTGGTGGTGGATGAAGCAATGGACGTTACGAAAGCCGATCCGCAAAAGGTTGCGGAACAGCTCTCCGGCAAAGGCCTTCACGGTGTCTGATTTGACATGGATCGAACCGGCCCGTTCGGGTTTGGACACAACATAGCTGCTGGACCCATAGTAGAAGGTAGGCAGGATGACCAGATCCATCTCCTTTTCCAGCTCTTCGAAGGCGCGGAGGACCAATACGGTATCCACTCCGACACAGCAATGCTCGGCGTGATATTCCAGCACTCCGACGGGCAGAACTACGGGCCAACGCTCATCAATAGCCTTCCTGATCTGGTCCGGGAACATCCATTCGTAACGCATAACAAACCCCTCGCGGTCTTCGTCCCTGCACTCACAGCGTAACCATCTTCATGTGCCTGCCGGACAGGCGCTCCACGCCGCCTGACTTGACGGCCACCCCGTTTTCCCAGCGGAGGCCGAAGTCCTTGTCATAGAAAAAAGTGTCCACCTGATAAGTCATGTTCTCCGCCAGATCGTAGGTGGAGACCGATTCCATCCACGGCTGCTCGACCTCCATCATGCCTATCGCGTGGCATGGTCCGTAGAGCATGTGCTGTGCGAAACCCTCTTCCTTGACCCATTTCTCGTATTCGCGTACTACGGTGGCGGCCGGTTTGCTTGCTTCCATAAGGTCCATGGTCTTCTCATGGGCCTTAAGGCCGAATTCCACCAGGCGGCGTTTGCGGTCGGGCAGGGGGCCGATGGAGAACGGCAGGCCTACGCTGGAGGAGTAACCGCAGACCCGCGCTCCGATGTTCAGCTGGATCACTTCGTTGGTGATGATCTCGTTGCCGGTTGGGCGGGAAATGGCGTTGTTGGTGTTGGGGCCGCAGAAACAGTACAGGGCGTGACCCTCGTACTCGCCGCCGTGTTTGTAGATTTCCCGCTGGGCGATACCGATAACCTGCAACTCGGTCATGCCGGGCTTGATTTCGTTGAGAATGGCGTCAATAGCCAACTCGCTGATTCGGAAAGCTTCGCGCATCATCGCGAGCTCATTCTCCGACTTCACAAAGCGCAAAGGCAGCAGGGTCTCGTCGGCCTTCACCAGCTCAGCGTCCGGCATCTGTTCTCGCAACGACATATACACCGGCAGCGGCGTGATGGACCAACTGACGATCCCCAGTTTCTTGACCGTCTTGCCCGGCATGGCCGCAGCGAAAGCGTCCCTGTAGTCCGCCACTGCGATGCCGGGATACTGCGGTTCAGCGCTTTCGCGATACTCGATCATCTTCAGGATCTTGGCGATCTTTGATCGGCCTCTGGCGTAGTTCTCGCTCTCGGGACCGATCAGCAGAACCGGCTCGCCCTCGGCGGGGACCAGTACGCCCGCAGCCTCAAAAGTCGGCCAGTATTCGGAAAGGTAACGGACGTTGGCGCAATCGGCCTCGTTCCCGTGGACCAATGCCGCGTCCAGCCCCGCCGCCCTGATATTCGCCTGTAGCTTTTCGGTTCGCTCCCGGTACTCATGATCTGGAATACATGACATGATTTGCGTCCTCTCTTTAGTTGAGTATTGCAAGCTATACGTGTTGCGGGTGATCAGAATCTTTCTGCTGAAATGGTAGGTAAACGGCTGTGCTATGTAGCGGAGTACGGCGGCCAATGGTTGGCGCTATTGAGTTGGAGTGCTCCGGCGTATCGGCTTTGTGAAGAACTGGGAGAGGCACGAGCTTTATTCGATCGGATTCCGGACTGGTGGAGAAAGATCGGGGATTTCAATTGTGCGGGGCTGACCGCATTGGTGGCTTGCGCCTCGCTGTACATTGGATTCAGCATCAGTCGAATCCGCGCCTGGCTACGACGAGAGGTTTTTACGATGAGATGTCTGCCAAAGGGGCGCATGCCAAAGGCTACATTCACTTTTTTCTTGCGCGATAGAGGAATGATCCTATACTTGGCTCATTCAACAATATGGGTGATTATTTTATGGGTTTTTTCAGAGAGCTGGTTAAGGGGCTGTGGAAGGAGAATCCCATTTTCCGCCTCGTTCTGGGCATGTGTCCCACCCTCGCTGTCTCCACGTCGGTTGCCAACGGTGTGGGTATGGGCGTAGCGGCCACTTTCGTGCTTGTCTGTTCCAATGCGGCCATATCGCTCGTTCGCGGCATTGTGCCCACCAAGGTTCGGATTCCCTGCTATATCGTGATAATAGCCACTTTTGTCACGGTGGTTGACCTGCTTATGAACGCATTCGCGCATGAGCTGCACAAAAGTCTTGGCATTTTCATTCCCCTGATCGTAGTCAACTGCATCATCCTGGGGCGGGCGGAAGCATTTGCCTCGAAGAACTCCGTATGGCGTTCCGTGGCCGACGGTTTGGGCATGGGGCTGGGGTTCCTGCTCGGACTGGTCATCCTCGCCTCGGTGAGGGAGATTCTCGGGAACGGAACGCTGCTTGGGTTTCCGGTTGGACTCAGTCGGCCCATGCTGCTTATGATCCTGCCGCCCGGCGGGTTTTTGGCGCTGGGCTGTCTTCTCGCGCTGATGAATAACATACAGGCGGGAATAGCGCGGCGCCAGGGCAAGGTTTTCGCTTCGCCGGCAATGCTGAGCTGCCGCCACTGCCTCATGTGCGGGGGGGCAGCGGCCAAGCAGTGACCCTAAAAAGAGCAGTTGGACGGCGAAGGGATTACACTTACTCGCCACTCTTAGTCGGATACGCTTAACCGAACCGCTTACACGTTGTCAGTTTCAAAACTATTTTTTGCCACAAAGATGCACAAGAAACACAAGACTGGCAATAGCAATAAGATTCTGACAATCAGCTTGTGCATTTTGTGCTTCTTTGTGGCTATTCTTGAACTTACCTCACGTTGTCAGATCAGCTCTGCTAACGATGCGCTGAATAGTGAAAGACATCAACGCCCAACAGCCAACCAGGCTTCGCCATCGGCTGCGCCCTGGCACGGCACGGAATATCCAATATCCAAGGAATCCGATGAATATTGGGAGTTCCTTGTTGAATGTTGGATATTTAACTGCTCTTTTCAGGTTTAAGGGTATTCGGGTAAGGGTGGCGGTTAAGAATGCGTTTATGCCTGCCCGCGCGCGGACAGGTCGGGCCCCGCCACATTGATTGTGTTGCGGCGTCGAAAAAAGGTTTGCTAGACGGAACCCCCGACCTCGCTGACCAGCCAGCTCATATCCTGCTGCATCCTGCTGATCGCGTTCTCCATTGCCGTGAAATCGTACCAGAGGCGGGTCTCGTACCGGTCCAGATCATCGAACATCTTCTCGATAGTCTCGGATTTATCGAGAACCTGCCCGGTCAGCGAAACCAGCTTTGTGTCAATATCGCCGGTGAGATTCGTGCTGATCTTATAGGCGTAGTTGTAGACGTCTTTTGCTATACCTTCCTCGTCCGATCCCGCAACGCCCATAAAAAGCTGTTCAACGGTTTCGAAATAGTTGGCCAGCATGAAATCGAGCTTGTCCTCATCAGTCACGGCGAGGGTATTGCTCGTGCTTTCCGTCCATATTCCCAGACCCTGGAGGCTGTTCAATACTCCTGTGCTGCCATTGTAAGTGTACCCGGCGTTCCCGCTGGTCATCGAGGATTTCAGAGCCGTTGCGAGTTTTCGCAGGTTGTCGGGAATATAGCGTGCGAGCGTATCATTCTGCAGCTTGCCGGTCACTGGCTTGAGCGGATCGGTCATATCAACGGCCGTGTATTCCGCGACCTTGGCCGCCGCCTGATTGTAGGGGGCGATGAAATCCGTTATCACAGTCTTCACCGTTTCCGTATCGGGTGCCACGGTCAAGGTCGCGGTTCCCGAATCGGCGAGCAGGTTGATGGAAACGCCGCCTATGACATCCGTTATGTTGGTGTTGCTCGCGCGCGTTATCGCTCCGCTTCCATTGATCGTGAATGATGCGTCCCGTGAAGCGACCCATTCGTGAGTGTAGGCTCCTGTTGTGCCGATGCCAAGCGCTGAGAGCGGAGTGCCTGATGTATTTTCAAGCTGGATATCGGTTGCGCCGGTCTTTGACCGTGTTATCACAAGTTGATCATCAATTATCTGGGCATAAACACGGTCGTCTTCGTCCATTGACTCCGCCGATTCATTGATTTTTGCAAAAAATAGCTATTCTCATTTTGATTTCGTCCCATGCGACCTTGCGTGTCCGCCATAGTGGCCTTGGTGGCGGCGGGTGTCGCAGGAACGGTAGATTGGGGCCAAAAGCAAGCCTTTTCACCCCAATCTCGGGATCCTGCCTCGCGAGGCGGCAGGAGATCGTCCAATGCGAATTGCTGACAAAAAAGCTGGCATCTTTCCCCCGCTTCGCTATTATTGATCATGAAGATGAGCAGGCTGGTGTATAGTAGACATTCGGGGCATCACGATATCTCCGTTGTTGACGGCGAGGGCGGACGTCTTCTCCTCACCGGCGGAGGGAGGGCGCGGAAGCAGTCCTGCGTGGATCTTGACAATCTGCGCGAGCACAAGCTGAACTACTCACCCCTCCTGTTTTCGGCGCTGCTGTTCGCGCCGGAGCCGCGGCGGGCGCTGGTGGCGGGGTTGGGCGCCGGCGTCGTTCCGCGCGAGATGGTGCATTATCTTGATTCTGTTCATGTTGATGTTATAGAACTTGATCTTGGTGTTCTTGATGTGGCCAGAGAGTTCTTCGCATTCAAGGAGGGTCCGAGGCTGAAAGTGATTCCGGGCGATGCGCGCGAGGTAATGGCGGCCATGCAGACAGCCGGCGGCGAGCCCTATAATATCATAATACTCGATGCCTTTCAGGGCGACTATATCCCCGGGCATCTTGTGACGGTTGAATTCCTGACGACGGTCAGGAGCCTGCTTTCGGAGGCTGGAGTCGTTGCCGCGAACGTGTTTAATACGCATGCCTGGTTCGGGAGCCAGGTGCGGACATTCGAGGAGGTGTTCGGCGGCGGAATTTATGCGCTGAACGGAACCAGCGCGCCCGCCACAACGATCTTGTTTGCCGCCGGGAGCGCGGCGCCGGAGCCGGGAAAGGGCATTCAGTCAAGCCCGGCGGAGATCGCGTCGAGGCTGGGGCTGTGCTTTGAATTGAGGGTCCCTTTGCGCCAGTCGTCCGCGGGAATGGATGGGGATTGCCGGGTGTTGCGGGACGGGGGGGGTAGGTGCCAGGGGATAGGGGATAGGGACTAGGCGTTAGGGACTAGGCGTTAGGGACTAGGGGTTAGTGGCTAGCGCCTAACGCCTAGCGCCTTCTCCCCAACGCCTTCTCCCTAACCCCTTCTCAATGGAAGGAGACGGTATGAGTGCGCCAAGTCGGAAACATAATGACCACCAACGTCCTCAAGGTTCGCATGGATGATTCTTTCGGAACCATGCGCGATATTCTTCACGTTCTGGCTAATCAAGACGCATAATCGTTTATTGAGGAACCGCATGAAGCTTTTTTCCGACTGGCAGAGGGAGTTGTCGGATATCCTGTCGCGGATATCATTTACCGACGCGGCGGGAGCCGAGATGGGCGCGGAGGGGGGGTGCGCCGCCCTGCTGGAAACAGCCTGCGATATCATGCGGACGGGCAGAAGGCTGTATTTCGTCGGCAACGGCGCGAGCGCGGCAATGGCCAGCCACATAGCCGCCGACATGGGCAAGAACGGCAGGCTCAAGACCGCGGTATTCACCGATCTGGCTCTGCTCACCGCCATAGTCAACGACCTCGGCGGGGAGAATATCTTCGCCGCCCCTCTTCGCACGCAGGCTCAGAAGGGCGATGCGCTCGTGGTCATCAGCAGTTCCGGCAACTCGGTCAACCTGGTTCGCGCGGTCGAGGCGGCCCGCGAGGTCGGCCTCAAGGTAATCACCTTCACAGCGATGACCTCGTCCAACAAGCTGCGGCGTGTGGGGGACGTCAACGCATGGGTTCCTGCCCCGACATACGGGTACGCGGAATCCGCGCATGCCGCTGTCCTGCATCACTGGGTGGATAACGTCGTTGAGAACGTCTCCTGCGGGAAGTGAGGAATTGATCGGATACAGTCGCATCCCATGGAATATTGGAATGATGGAACAATGGAATGATGGAATGGAATGATGGAAGGATGGAAGGATGGAATAATGGAAGGATCGGGATGCG
>JAGYMT010000068.1 GCA_018400335.1 Kiritimatiellia bacterium
GCGACCATGCCAAAGGCATGGCAGGCGCAAGGCTTGCCCCGCGTAACGCGGGGTCGCGGGGGTCTGACGCCATAATTAGAATTGCTATGCACGCATTATCAGCGGCGGCGCTCCCTGCGGCCGCGGAATTATTGCGGCCGGCGGAATTAATTGACTCCGCGTGACGTAATGATATTCTGCCCGCATGAAGAGCAAAGAATGCCCTGGTGCCGATGTCCCTCTGCCGGAAATACGAACGTTCGGGCGGATGATGTTCGACCCGATATGGGCGAAGCGCGCCCATCCCGCGAACGCCTGCGAGATTCTTCACGTGGTCGAGGGCCAGCTCAAATTGAGCATGGCTGGCAAAAGGCATTCCGTGGGCCCCGGCGGAACTCTGGTCGTCCCCAGAGGGACGGTTCACCGCGATGAGTTCGCCCCGGGTGAACAGCTTGACCTGATATACTGCTCATTTGATTGGGAATTGGCGGACCCGTTCTTCGATACGGTTGATAATGCCGTTATCTCGCGAATGCCCCCCCACAGACGCACCCAGTTGTGCGCCATGTTCGATCAGGTTCGCGCTGATTTTGCCTACGGCACCCCCATGGGAAAACTGCTTATCAGGGCAAGGCTGCTGGAGATACTCCTCTTCCTGTGGCGCGAGACCGAGCAGTCTGCCGGCGATGAGTGCGATTCGGCTACGAGGACGCTCATGCTTCGCGCGAAGGAATACATCAGGGAGCGCTACGCCGAGCACGTCGGGCTCGATGATATAGCCGGAGCTCTGGGCGTGAGCCCGTATCACCTCTCCCACGTTTTCAGTCAGGAGAGCGATTTCTCACTCTTCTCATATCTCACGCAGGTTCGAATGGACCGCGCCAGGGAATTGCTCAAGAAGAGCAGTCTCAACGTGGGAGAGGTGGCTAACGCCGTGGGCTACGACGATCCGAACTACTTCGCAAAGGTCTTCCAGAAGCACTGCGGCTTGTCTCCCAGTGCCTATCGCGGACGCGGCCGGTGATGTCGCATCCTCCAGGCAGCCGCAACAAATTACCCTTATTCGCAACCGATTTCCCTTGCGGATCAGGCGTCCCTGTTACATCCTTCTCGCCGATTTGAAGGAGCTCGTTTGTTTGGTGTCCGTTTGTGATTCTTTGCGGGCGACTGCTCACGGGAGGAAATGTCATGCAGAAGGACTCATTGCAGATTGGTTGGGCGCAGGACAGCATAACGCCCGCCGAGAGGGTCAACCTCTTCGGCATGTTCAACGAGAGGATTAGCACGCACGTGGAAGAGCCGTGCACCGCGACCGCTCTTGCCTTGAAGGGGGCGGATGGCGACCGCGCGATATGGATGTCGTGCGATCTGGTCAACATCACGCTGGACGTCGTCGAGGACTTGCGCCGCGCGGTCGCGGCGAGGATTCCCGGGTTCTAGCCCTGCAAGCTGCTGGTCAGCTGTACGCACACCCATAACGCGCCGAATTTCCGCGACGATCTCTTTCCGACCCCGCCTCCGGATGCCATGACGTGCTCCGGCTACCGCGCCTTTTTCTTAGACCGCGCGGCCGGCATCGCCGTCCGGGCGTGGAACTCGCTCGCGCAAGGCCGGGTGGCTCCCGCGCTCGGCCACGCAGTGCTCGGCTGGTGCAGACGCGCGGTCTATGCCGACGGAACCGGGCTGATGTACGGCGACACGCGGCGCCGCGATTTTATGAAGATCGAGGGGCCGATGGATCCCGGCATCGAGCTTCTCTTCACACATGATTCGTCCGGCGGCCTCACGGGCGCGGTGGTGAGCATTGCCTGCACGCCCCAAACCTGCATGGGCGAGAATTTCCTCAGCGCCGACTTCTGGGGACCCGCCCGCAGGTTGCTCCGCGAACATTTCGGCGAAAGTTTCAACGTTCTTGCCGTTACCGGTGCGGCCGGCGATCAGTGTCCCGATGACCTTATCCGCCGCGGCCGGAGCGAACGAAGTCTGCGCGGACTCGATGCCTGTGCGACGCTCGCCCGCAGGCTGGTCCATGGCGTGGTCGAGGGATACGAAACGGGGCGCCGCGAGATGGACGGCTCACCCGTATTTCGCCACTCGCACGCGGTGCTGCCCCTGCCTGCCTACGTTATGAGCGATGAGCAGGTGGAATATTACAGGAACGAGATCGCGCGCCTTACAGCGGAAGGAGAACCCGATCCCCGCTCATGGAACGGCGGCACCGTGCTCAGGGCGCGCCGGCACCTGGAGCGCCACGCGGAGACGGGGCCGAACCCGGTCCTGGATATTGACTGCAACTTCCTGCGTATAGGGGATCTGGCCGTGGCCACCAATCCGTTCGAGCTCTACATGGAATACGGTCAGCGCATAAAGGCTCATTCCCCGGCCACTCAGACCATCGCCGGCGAGCTCGCGAACGACAGCATGAACTACCTGCCTACGCGCGAGGCTCTCGCGCACGGCCATTACAGCGCCATGCCTTCGCACATCCGCCTTGGTCCTGATGGCGGAGATCAGTTCGTCGTGCGATCCGTCGAACACCTGGATACTCTATGGAACCCGTAGTGTGAATTAATCAGAACCTGAGTCAACAAGGAGGATGTCACTATGCAAAAGTCAACTGATGAACTCGCAGTGTTCGGCGGATCGCCGGCGGTTCCCGCCGGGATGGTCAAGAACTGGCCGCCGATAGATGATTCCGATGTTAAGTCCGTGATGGCGTCGCTGAATGGGGTCAACCACTCGTTCGGTCCGAACTGTTCCGCATTTCAGGATGAATTCGCGGCCTGGAACGGGAACAAGTATGCCATCTTCACGAACAGCGGGACCGCGGCGCTGCACATGGGGCTGGTTGCTTGCGGGGTGGGGGCGGGCGACCACGTGCTGGTGACGGCCTATTCGTGGTCATCGAGCGCCACCTGCATAATCCATCATAACGCGATCCCCGTTTTCGTTGACATCGATTTCGACACGATCAATATGGATGTGGACAAGATAGAAGCCGCCATAACGCCCAGGACGAAGGCAATAGTGGCCGTGCATTTACACGGGCTGGCGGTTGATATGGACAAGGTGATGGATATCGCGAAGCGGCACAACCTGAAGGTCGTGGAGGACGCGTGCCAGGCGCACGGCGCCCTGTGCCGCGGCAGGAAGGTCGGCACGCTTGGCCACTGCGCGGCGTTCAGTTTCAACCAGAACAAGTGCCTCTGCACCGGCGACGGCGGGATGTTCGTAACCAACGACGAGGAGATGAAGAATAAGGCCGCCATGTTGTGGAGCTTCGGTGAGACGCGCACCCCGCTGGAGAGCAGGGACTATCACGCCTACGCGCTCGGGTGGATGTATCGCGGGAACGATATGACCGCCGCTTTCGGCCGCTCGCAGCTCGCGAAGCTGGACGGCTATATGTCCACTCTGGCCGAAAACGCGGACGTCATGAACAAGCGACTGAATGGCATCAAGGGGCTTATCCTTCCAACCGAGCCCGCCGGGTTCGGCCACAACTGGTATAATTATACGTGCCGGATTGACATGGATGCGATCGGCTGGAAGGGCGATCCTTCGCTGATGCGCGATGCGATCATGAAGGCGCTTCAGGCTGAGGGCGCCCAATCATCGGTGTGGCAGCGGTTCATCCTGCCCCGCATGACCGTGTTTCAGGCGAAGAACGCCTACGGCAAGGGCAGCCCATGGGCGGAGAACGACTCGTTGGATGTTGACTACAATCCCGATCAGTTCCCCGTGGCGCAGAAGCACAGCGACACGCATTTCGGGCTCACGAATCCGCTGCGCGCTCCGAATGGCACGGATGAGGCCGAGAAGGTCGCCGACGCCTACGAGAAGGTGTTCAAGAACCTGGACTGCATTGATCCGGAAAAAGTCCTCGCGAAATGAGACATTGAACGGAGGTATAAGAAAATGAGCGATGGATCAAAGAAACCTGAAAACGAGCATGAAAACGCGCTGCAAATAGGTTGGGGTAGCGCCGACCTCACCCCGGCCGAGCCTGTCAGTATCGCCGGCCAGTTTCACGTGCGCATCTCAGAGGGCGTGATGGATCCGATCACGGCCACCGCCCTGGCTATCTCGTCCGGCGATGATGGCGTTGTGCTCGTGAGCTGCGATTTCGCCGTGATTCCGGACGGCCTTCTCAATTCCGTAAGGGAGCTGGCTTCCGCCGGGACGCCGGGTTTGAAGCCCGGCAATATCGTTCTCAATGCGACCCACACCCACACTGCGCCGGAGGTTCGCACGCCGCGCGATTATGAGATGCGCGGCGGCCTGTCATGGTCCGGCATGGCGATAGAGCTGCCCATGATGGATCCGGGGGATTACGCGAAGATCGCGGCCGCGCGCATTGCGGACGCGGTGAAGACGGCATGGGAAGGGCGGCGGAGCGGCTCTGTGGCTTTTGGACTCGGCCACGCGGTTGTCGGAAGGAACAGGCGAAGCTGCTACCTGAACGGCGAGAGCCGGATGTACGGTCAAACGGCATTGGATGATTTCAGCCATATCGAGGGCTACGAGGATCATGCCGTCAACCTGCTCGGCACGTGGGATGTTGCCGGCAACCTCACGGGCCTCGTGGTGAACATCGCGTGTCCATCGCAGGTGAGCGAGTCACTGTTCCAGTTGAGCGCGGATTACTGGCATGACGTGCGAACGGAGCTCAGAAGACGGCTTGGCGGCGCTCTGTTTGTCCTTCCGCAGTGTTCCACGGCTGGCGATCAGTCGCCGCACGTCCAGGTGTGCAAGGCGGCGGAGGAGCGAATGGCCAAGCTGGCCGGGCTCACCGAGCGGCAGGAGATCGGCGTTCGCGTCGCCGATGCCGTGGGCGCTGCGCTTCCGCTCATGGAAAAGGATCGCCTGTCGAATCCGGTCTTCCGCCACGTCGAGGACGAGGTTGATCTCACGCGCCGGCGGCTGTCGCAATCCGACGTTGACGAGGCTGCAGTCGAGGCCGGAAAGCTGAAGGCGGAATACGAGAGGCTTTTAAAGGAGCTTGAGGCGCATCCGGAAAAACGTTCCGAGCCGCACTGGTATGTTCCCATGACAAGGGCATTCAGGCGGATGCGATGGTATCAGGGCGTGGTTAAGCGGTTCGAGGATGAGAAGGAGCGGCCGCGATTATCGTTCGAAGTCCACGCGCTGCGGCTTGGCGACATGGCCGTGGCGACGAACCCGTTCGAGTACTATCTCGATTTCGGGATGAGGATCAAGGCGCGCAGTCCCGCGTTGCAGACATTCCTCGTCCAGCTCAGCGGCTGCGGAACTTACGTTCCAACCGCGCGCGCGGTTACCGGGAAGAGTTATGGCGCTATTCCTGCCAGCACCCCCATCGGGCCGGAGGGCGGTCAGGAGCTGGTGGAATGGACGGTTGGCGCCCTTCAGGAACTTTGGAAATGACGACGCCGCGCGAGAATCTGCCGAAGGTGTTCCGGCACGAGATTCCGGATTGGCTACCGCTCGTAGGTCATTGCGATCCCTGTCCGGACAGGACCATGGAGCAGACCATGTTCGCAAGGGACTGCTGCAGGGAGCTTTCGCCGCGTCCCGATTTTGCTTGAGCTCGACCGCCTCCTGTGATTATGATCTTCCCGGTTTGCACAAACCCCGGGAGGACTGTCCATGACTCGCGATAGACTTGATGAGCTGCTGTCTCGCATTTCTTCGGCCGGCGTGGCCGTTATGGGCGATTTCTGTCTGGACGCCTACTGGACCGTGGATAGAACCCTCTCGGAGGTTTCGGTGGAGACGGGCAAGAACACTGTCCCCATCCGTGCCCAGCGCTATAGCCTCGGCGGTGCCGGGAATATAGTCGCCAACCTCTCCGCACTCGGCCTGAAGCACGTTCTCGCAATAGGGGTGATAGGCGACGATCTTTTTGGACGCGAGATGATTCGCGATCTCAAGGCTGCGGGCGCTGACGCTTCCGGGATGGTTGAGCAGGACGCGGAATGGTCAACCCCCGTCTACGGCAAGCCCTATACCGGGGAAGATGAAGAACCGCGCATTGATTTCGGGGTGTATAACAGGATGGCTCCCGGTTCCGAGCAAGCCGTGCTCGCGGTGCTCGAATCCGCGCTTGCGAGGGTGCAGGCCGTCATTGTGAACCAGCAGTTGCCGCGGGGCATAGTTTCGAAAAACGTTATACAGGGCGTGAATGACCTGGTGACGCGCTTTCCCAAAAAGGTTTTCGTGGTTGACTCGCGCGATTACAGCGAGCATTTCAAGGGGGTCGTGTACAGGCTGAACGGCCGCGAGGCGGCAAGGATCCGCGGAATGGCGATACCGCCGGACCAGGACCTGCCCCTGGATGATGCCTGGCGTTTCGCGGAACAAATCTTCGATGCATCCGGCAAGCCCGTTTTCATCTCGCGCGGCGCGCGCGGTTCCATCGTGCGCTGGAGCGGAGGCGCTGAAATCGTTCCGGGCATCCAGATTCTAAGGCAGACCGATCCCGTGGGTGCGGGCGACACCAGCGTTTCGGCGATCGCCGGCGCCCTCGCGGCGGGGGCAACCCCGCTGGAGGCCGCCGTCCTGGCCAATTTTGCATCGGCCGTTACGGTTCAGAAGCTGCGCATAACCGGTACGGCCGGTCCGGATGAGATACGCGGGGTAGGGGCCGACCCGAACTATATTTTCCGTCCCGAGCTGGCGGGCGACCCGCGCGCGGCGCGCTTTCATGATGGCACGGAAATCGAGATCGTGTCCGATTGCGCTGTTCCGTCCAGCATCAGGCACGCGCTGTTCGATCATGACGGCACGATCTCCACCCTGCGCCAGGGCTGGGAGCCGATCATGGAGAAGATGTTCGTTCGCGTGATTCTGGGTCCGCGCTATGAGACGGCCGATGAGGCTGTCTACAGGCGAGTTGCTGAGAGGGTGCGCGACTATATTTCGCGCTCGACGGGAATAAGGACGATGAGCCAGATGGAGGGGCTGGCCGAAATGGTGCGGGATTTCGGCTTCGTCGAAAGCGGCGCGGTTTGCGATCCGTCCAGCTATAAGCGCATCTATCTTGAAGCCCTGATGGAGAAGGTGAGCCAGCGGATCGCCAAGCTCGGCAGGGGGGAGCTGGACGTGATGGATTTCACCGTCAAGGGTGCGGTGTCTTTCCTCAAAATGCTGCGCAAAAGGGGCGTCAGACTCTACCTCGCCAGCGGCACGGATCACGAGGACGTGAAAGCGGAGGCTGCAGCGCTCGGCTATGCCAACCTGTTCGACGGCGGCATCTACGGCGCGTCCGACGATATGCATGATGACGTTAAGCGGGCCGTGATTGGGAAGATACTCAACTCGCGGGAACTTGCCGGCTCGGAACTCGTTTGTTTCGGCGATGGTCCCGTTGAGCTTCGCGAGACGAAGAGGCGCGGCGGAATGGCCGTGGGCGTTGCTTCCGACGAGGTCAGGCGCTACGGGCTGAATGAGGAGAAAAGGTCCAGACTGATCTGCGCGGGCGCCGATGCCGTCATCCCGGATTTCGCCCAGCATGAGGCGCTTGGCAGGTTTCTTTTCAGCCGTAATCGCTTCAGCAATTCTAATTTTGACCGCCCGAAACAATGACGGCGTGCTCGGAGAGCCCGCCCCACCTGTTTTGTGCACTGTTTTACGGCTGTTTTCCCGGT
>JAGYMT010000069.1 GCA_018400335.1 Kiritimatiellia bacterium
TTGCTGTTTCAAACCAGAATGCAATTCAAGTGGATTGCCAAGAGTTCACTCTTCAGGGTGCCTTTTCTTGGATGGTGCATGTCTCTGGCCAGACATGTCCGTTTGCGGCAGGCCAAACCGTCAAGTGTTTGTAGGGCGTATCAGGAGGCGTCCGCCTGGATTGACGAAGGAATATCCGTGATGTTCTTTCCGGAAGGCACTCGGAGCACATCGGGCGAAATGCAGGATTTTCACAACGGGGCTTTCAAGCTGGCGCTGAAAAAGAAAGTGGCTGTTCTCCCCATCGCCATCCGCGGCACATCAACCGCTATGTCAAAGGGTAAATGGCTTTTCAATCCTGGCGGAGCGGTCAGCCTGACGGTGCTACCGGCGCTGGAACCAGATGACTCTTTTGCCGGCGCCCTGGAAATTCTCAAAGAAGCCGCCTGGGCGACAATTCATAACGCCGTGCGCGAATCCTGAACTGGAAACAGTAACAATCCGTGGAAGATTGGAATGATGGAAGACTGGAATAATGGAAGCGGGAAAAGGCCGGAGTGGGCAGTTGGCATTATCTATCGAGGTTCCTGCAAACCTCCGGTTTTGCAAGAGCCTCTATCGCTTATTCTCCCCGTTGAACCAGTTTGCCCGCGCCGATCCAACCCTGGGGTTGAGCCGGATACAGCAAGTCCACCTTATTGCCCGCCGTGGAACTGACCGTCAAGGTAAAGGTGTTCCGGCCGTGACGCAATCCCGCCAGCTTCCATCGCCAGGCGGGCCAGGCCAGGGTCCCCATGTCCTGCCCGTTCACGCACAACCAGGCGCTGTCCCTCACCTCTTCCAGCTCCAGCCACCAGTCACCGCCGGCTATTTCTTCCGCCGTAAACGTCTCTGTCCAGCGATAGAGCCCGTCGCCCATGTAATGAGCCAAGCCCATCTCGAGCCAGCCCCGGTCGGAAACCCCGGAAGCGCCCGCGGCATCCAGCACCGGTTGTCCCCGGACCCGGCAGACATCGAACGTCCCCTCCAGCCATACGGGCACCAGCAGTCCATCCATGGCATTCTCCGCCTCGAACCGGAGTTCCATCGTATGACGGCCCCGTTTCAGGTTTCGGATCGGAACCCGTTTTGCGCCACTGCACGGCAACGGGAACACCAGCGGGGCGGAAACCTTGCGGCCATCCCAATACACCTGGAAGGTCCCGCGCGCGCAACGGGGATCCAGCACCAGATCCACCCGTTTCAAGGCGGCCCGGCAATCCACCGTAAAGGCATATCGAAGATCCTTCTCGGCCACCGTGCTTTCCACCGGCACCTTCCCGGCAAACGTATGACATTGCTCCTGAACCCGGTATTCCTCGAATCTCTGCCAGTACGGTTGCGGATAGGGTCGGTTCTGGGAAGGACATCCTTTCAAGGTGATCCGACAACGGTCCAGGCGCCAGACATTTTCCCCCAGCCGCTTGAATACACGGTTTTCCCCGGCCGGCCGGCTCACCTTCACACGCTCTATTTTCTGCGACAACGCGCCTCGGGTAAACATGCCGCATCCGCCGCCGGGCACCGTCCAGCGCCAGGCCGATCCAGCCCGCGCGGTTTCTCCATCCGTCAGTCCGGAATCCGGATTCCAGGCATCGGTCCCCTCATCCGCTAGCGTAAAGATCCGGTCCTGCTCGGAAATATTGACGGCAAACAACCGTTCCGTTCCATCCTCGGCCCGGAAACGGCGCACATAGCACTCGCGCGCCGCCGGCCCCCCCACGGCGGCCACCGCCGCAAGATTCGTGCGGCACCAGGCCAGGGTCGGCTCCCGTTCGCGCCGGACTTCGCCGGGAAGGGCGGAAACCGGCGCCAGATTTCCGGAATCATCCAGCATCCGGGCGGGTCCGCCGCCAAACCAGACCACCCGCATACCCGCCGTGGCCGCTTCCGTCAACTTTCGGAGAACATCCGCCCGGATGAGTCCGCAGGCCGGGACCAGAAGCGTCTTGTACGTGCGGGTCCCGACTTTCCATCCGCTGTCACAGGGCGCTCCGCCCGCGGCATCCGTCGCATCCAGCATGTGCAATCCGACATGGGCCTGCAATCCCCTCAACAGGATCCGCCAGAGGGAGCGCCGCCATTTCTTCATCTCCCGGAAATCCATATCCGGTGCCCAGGTCCAATAGGAAAAGATGTTGTCCAGAATGGCCGTCTCGGCCGTCTCACTACCGCCATCCATGATCGCATCGCATTTTTCCAGCCACGCATTCACCGCGCCCGTTCCACGGAAGATGCTCGAACAAGGCCCGTAATCCGGCGGCGCTTCCAGGTTGGTGATGCCGTCCTGGGTATTCCAGAAACCGTGCGGGAAAAACCGGTCTACGCCGAGCACCTTCTGCCAGGCATAGATCCACCGGGTTTTGCGCGAGGTAATCGTCCAACCGCCCAACGCCTGGGTTTCGCTCGAACAATACCGCCGGCCGGACTGGCTTTTCAGCGAAGCAATCCTCAGGCTTCCCAGGTTCAGGACGGAATTCTTCTCATCGCCGACCGCCGGGACAATCACGTCGCAACCAGGCCAGCTCATGGCGTTCATGACCGGCATGACGGAGGCCAGACATCCGACTTCGTGGATGGGATCGTCTTCCGGGGAGAAATGGCCCACCAGATGCAGGTTGTTCCGGTCGCACCAGTCCCGATAGGGATGGATAAAATTAGCAAGAAACTTTTCGGACACCCAGCGACGGTAGTCCAGCCGGGTTTTCACGGTTTCATCGTTCGCGGGATTGCCGAATAACTGATACAGCCGATCTTTTAAATCATAGCCGAACTGCGTCCGGAAGCTAAGGAACAGATCGCGGGTATAGGGTGTGCCTCCATACGGCTTCGCCTCGTCGGTAAAAATGCCTGGAACCGTTTTTCCGAAATGTTCGCCCAACGCACCGGCGTAGGGATCCAGGCCGAAGCGTTGATAAAGGTCAAAACTTTCCCGGTTCAACAGGTCCGGAAGACTTCCCCAGGGCCCGTCGTCCTCGCCCACCAACGTTTCCAGAATGGCGGCAAGACGGTAGCCCCGCGGAATCGACGGAACGTTCATGGCGTAAAACATGCGTAACGCCGAACCGCGCGGACAGGGATACAAGGGCGTTTCCTCGTAGTAATACCGGCTGTCCCATTCCACAGCGAACCAATCGGTTCGCACCGGCCCCACGGAAGCCGTCAAATCCCGGGCTGGATTCGAGCCTGATGAAGGAACCAACCCGGCCCAGACCACCCGGTCACGGGAGATTTTCCAAAGGTCCCCGGGCTTGACCGTTTCCGGTTTTTCCACCCAGCGGAAAGCCCGTGCGCGCAGGTCCGGACGTTCCGCCATAACCAGACCGCCGGCCGCGCCGCTGGGAAACGGATCCTCGTCATACAACCACAGCTTCATCCCCAGCGAGGCTGCCTCCTCCACCAGCGTACGGATCATGGAAAACCACTCGTCACTGGCAAAGGGCACCAGATTGCCCGCCCGGGAATGCATCGTCAACGACCGGATGCCTCCATCATGGCACCGGTGCATGAAGGCGATCCTTTCAGAAACCGAAGAAGCATCGCAAAACATCCAAAAGGGAAACAAACCACCCGGAACCCGATCCACAGGAGCCATTGTTATTTTTCCTTTCCAGGAAGAGGGGAAGCCCAAAATCCTCTTTTATAGAATTTTTTCTTACCCAACCACCAGAATTATGCCAGAACACCACGAAGGAATCAGATGGAATATGGTCTCTTCATGATACCAATCCTCTTCATTTCGCACTATTTTCGAAATGAAGAGGATACAAACGAAAAACATCATATCCCCACAAAGACGGATTCCATAATTGTCAAAAACAGACAATCCTCCATGATCATCAGCGATAATCCATCCCGCGCACGAGTAGCTATTGCAACACTTTGACAGATTGAAAAGGTCATGCGAGTAGCTAAGCTCTTCAGTTGCAAAACCGAAGGAGAGCTATGGCTTACAAACGCATGACCGAAGGAGAGCGTAGACTGATTTACCGCTGGATACAAGAGAAAATCAAGAAGCAGAGAAAATCAAGAAGCACGGGATTGGCCGCGCCCCTGTGCTACGCAACGTCAACCTGACGATCCCGCCCTGCCGCAGCATAGCGTTGGTCGGCCGTAGCGGTAGCGGAAAATCCACCATGGCCAACCTGATATTGCGCTTCTACGATCCTGTAGAAGGCGCAATCCTGCTCGACGGCCATGACATCCGCGGTCTGCCGGTGCGGGAATATCGAGCCGGTTTCGGTGTGGTGTTGCAGGATCCCTTCCTGTTCGACATGACCATAGAAGAGAATCTGCGCGTAGTGCGTCCCGATGTCGGGGAGGCAGAAATGATCGAAGTGCTACGTCAGGCCGGGGCTTGGGAATTTGTCAAATGCCTGCCCGGCGGGCTCCTTTACAGGGTGGGTGAAGGCGGCACCCGTCTCTCCGGCGGTCAGCGCCAACGCCTGGCTCTGGCCCGCTGCCTCCTCACTCGCAGCCACTTCGTCATCCTTGACGAAGCCACCTCAGCGCTGGACCCCGAGACAGAACAAAATGTGCAGACGGGCATCGACGCGCTGTGCCGCGGCCGGACACTCATCGTGGTCGCGCACCGGCTGAGCACGATCCGCCACGCCCACCACATCGTGGTTATGGACGCGGGACGAGTTGTGGAACAGGGTTCTTACGATGAACTGCTGGCGCACTCCGGTCTCTTCTCCCGGCTACATACCATCGCCGTTTCCACCAGCACTCGCCGTCTCAAGCTCGATGAAGCGGGATTTGCATAAAACACGTGGTGGCCGAGTATTCGGCATAAAAATTGAGACGATCAACGCGCCTGACTTTCTAATTCTGTGCGCGGAAGTCCATCACACAATTTCTCCACGATGCGCTTCTGAAGGCTCTTCGGTGCCAGTACCTTCACGTCTGGCATCCAGGATAGAATCCACCGCACCAGTTCCTTGCGTCCAGTAGTTTTCAGCCGCATCTCCACGCGGCCGTCCGGGCGCGTTCCGAACTCCTGCGATGGTTTATCACAAATGTTGCTATTTGCGCTTGTATGCGCATGCCAGCGTTGTATACTCGCAACACTTGGGATAAAACTCTATTCGATGAATAGACATGAATGAACTGGCAACAATCGGGATCAACGGGCTGTACCTTCTCGCGCTCATCAATCCTATCAGCAAGGTGTCAATCCTTCTCACATTTGCTCCTCCCTATCGCGACAATCAGTTTCTGGCCCTAACTACAAAATCCACCATAGTGGCAGGTGGCATTCTGCTCGGCGCGATGATAGTGGGCGATTTTCTCCTGCGATCCGTCTTTCGCGTCGACCTGTACTCCCTCCGCATAGCTGGTGGGGTTGTGGTCTTTTGGATGGGACTGAATGCTCTGCGTCGTGGTGTGTTCTTCGAGCATGATTCGCACGCCGAGATTCAGGACATCGCACTTGTTCCTCTTGCATGTCCCATGATTGCCGGTCCGGCGACCATTGCCGGATGCATCGCCCTGCGAGCGCAGGAGGGAATCCTGATCTCCGCAATAGCGATGGTGGTGGCAATCAGCGTCAACCACATTGTTATGCTCATGTCCCAATCCATTGGGCGCTTGTTGGGGCGATTTAATATTATGGGCGCACTTATTCGGATAACGGGACTTATTGTGATGACCATAGGAACGCAGATGGCGCTCGATGGCCTTTCGTCATGGATCGCTGACAGGCATCTGTAGGAGCAAGATCATCGAACCAGCAAATACTCGGTACGGCTTCGTTGCCCGAGATTTGCGACGTTCGGCAGGAAATCAAGCTGAGAGGGAAGTGAATGAGCCTTATGCCCCGCGAGCCATCCAAAGAGCGATACCTTCGTGCTGTTGCGCGTCGAAACGAGGGTGAAATCCCATTTCAGGAGAACCAGGTGGACATCGTGCACGTCAACAGACTCCTGGGGCGCGATTACCCGCTCTCAATGCGCAGCTATGAGATCTCTTTCGAAGATCAGCTCGAACTGACCCTTCAACTTGGGAATGATATGGTCTATGTGACTTCGCTATGGGAGCTGGGACGCAAGGTCACCATAGATGACAATGGGCGGAAACACTATGTCGATGGGCTAATAAAGAACCCAAAAACGCTTCAAGGCATGATGGTCGAGCCCGACCTGGGCGAATTCGAACGGCGCATTGATGGCATTCTTGCTTGCACAGCCGAAAACAGGCTCGGCGTTATTGTTGGAGTGAATCATCCGCCGAAGTTGGTCACGGTTGCCATGGGCTATCAGGACTACATGATCGCCTTGTTTGATGATCCGGAATTCATTCGAGAATTTCAGGAGCGATGTGCAGCATACACGCGCCGCGAACTCGATATGGTGTTGTCCAAGCCCATTGACGTCGTCCAAATTCCTGCCGATATCTGCATGAATAGCGGGCCCATGTACTCGATGGACGTGTTGGAAACGTACGAGTTTCCGCATCTTCGGTACGCGATCCAACGTTCCAAAGATGCCGGCAAAGTAACCATCCTGCACGTAGACGGTTGCATTGCTGACCTGATGCCAAACTTCATCGAGATGGGCGTAGACATCCTCAACCCCATTGAGCCTTCGGACAAGCAGGACATCGTTAGCCTCAAGCGCCAGTACGGGGATAGAGTGGCATTCCAGGGAAACCTCGATGTGAGTTCCGTGTTGGCCGTCATGACCCCCGAGGGAGTCCGCGAGAAATCCGACGTACTGGTCCGGGCCATGGCTCCCGGAGGCGGGTTTGTCCTCGCATCAAGCCACGATATAGGCGCGAACATTCCGTGGGAAAACGTCATCGCCATGCGGGACGCAGCAATGGCGTTTCGCATGTAGATCTCTCCTGACACATGATCCGGGTGTTGCACGACAGACAACCGACCGGTCGTGCTGACGCTGAACGAAGATGAGTGCACAATGCGCAGTTTGACGCGGAAACCGCCTGGCTATCCCTTGATCAAATAGCAGAGCTGTTTGGCCGGGACAAATCGACCATTTCCCGACACATAAAAAATGTATTTACAGAGGGTGAATTACAACAAGAGACAGTTGGAAAAGAAGGCCAAAGAAGAGAGCCGGAAAAAGGGAGGCGGGGCATGAGTGCTGGCGTGGATGCCACTGGGGCTGGTAACCAGAATCAAAACAGGCGCTGCTGTAAATAAGCAGAAGATCGCAGAAAATCCAGGCGACTACCCTGTCATCAACAGCGGCCTAGAACCATTGGGATTTACAGATGAATGGAACACCGATAACGACTCTATCGGCATAACAAGTCGAGGAGCTGGCGTGGGATACATTACTTTGCAGGAAGGGATGCCCCGTTGCTTCGCGGTCCTGTCAGAACTCCGTCCTATGACACGGCAACTTAGGAATACCATGCCTGGGGCAGGGTGCGAATGCCGAACATCAGGCCGGGACCATACCGGCTACCGCGGGAAGGTCAGCCTGGAATGACGCTGATTGGCTTTAAGCAACTACTGGGAATTTCTCCCATATAATTATATTGCATCCTTGTTTGTGTGAAGGTAGATTCTCTCCATGATACGTT
>JAGYMT010000007.1 GCA_018400335.1 Kiritimatiellia bacterium
CGTTGGTTCAAATCCAACCCCCGCTACCACTTTCGTTGTGATGGAGCGTCTTCATTGTTCTGTCTGGTAACTGGATGGAAAAAAGGATGCTCGCTAATCTGATGTATCTCATGCTTCGTGGCAGGCCCCGGCGGGGACGTTCTCGAAGACCTTCAGCGCATCCGTCCTAATTGCGACTCCATGGTTCCTGAATCAGCCTGTTCGTCCGGCGCTTCGACGAATTCATTCAGTGCTTCAACCAGGAGGTGAACCGTCGTCGAAGGGTCGTCCTTTTCGGGATTACAAGGGGAGTAGCGGGTCAGCAACTTGATCGCGTTGCGAATGGCCGAATCCTGCCGGTTCAGGATAAGGGCATACATGTCTTCGCGGTTCTTCTCGTACTTCCGGCCGATGAGTTTTGTCAGTTTCTCGCCGTAGGCATGGCGGTGCAAGGCTGCATCGTTGAAGTGGAAATGCAGATAATACCAAAGCTCGAAAGACTGGTTCGAGTAGGCCGTCCGAATGCCGTTGCCCTTCGCCAGCCGGAATGCGTCATTGAAGTGTGCGGCCGGGAATTCGTCGCGATCAAATACGCACCAGACCTGATTATAAGGCTTGCCGTCGCGTTGCGCCTGGGTCTTGATCCGGATGGCCTCATCAACCAAGCTCTTCGTGTTCGCGCCAGTGCCTTTAATGTTCACTTCGATTAGTTCCGTCTTAACGGGAAAGGCTCGGAAATAGTTGGGTTCGGTCGCGGCGCCTTCGCATACGATGAGAAATCGGTCGCGGATGCGTCGGGTAGCCTCACGCCGGTCGTAGCCGCCATTTCGATCCCAAGGCTTACTCATGTCCGCCCTCGCAGAAGAGCCACTCTTGGTCGCCGATGAACGGGATCGCTCCATATTTCCCCCGGATGTAGTCCTTCGCGAACGTCGCCTCCTTACGAACTCCCTTGAGTTCGACGAGCGAATAGAGGTCCGTCGCGCCGTAATTATCCTTTTCGGTGAACCAGATTTGGTCCCGACGGAACAGCTTGGGCGTCAACAGGGTTGTGTCGTGCGATGCGAAGACCAACTGAGCGTTCGACCGATTGGCGGGTGAATTGAACAGCGACACAATCATCCGCGTCAACAGCGGATGCATCCGCGCATCCAACTCGTCAACTACTAGGAGCCTGCCGTTTTCAAGCGTATCCAGTAGCGGCCCGGTGAGTTTGACCATTTTCTGCGTGCCGGCCGATTCGTTGGCATCAAGATCGAAAAGGACCGCGCCCATGTCCTGGTTGGCCGCATCCATTTTCCGGTGGGCCGTCTTCAGCTCCACTAGCATGGGACTATCCTTTATGATATCCCGTTTCAGCTGTTCCGGCATTTCCTTCGGAAGATCTTGCGGTGTCAGGTTCTTCTGACGCAGATCATAGTCCGTGATGCCGGGGTCGGCGATTTGCGTCAACTCCAGCACCCGTGACTTGCAGCCGGGCTCTTTCAGTCGTTCAAGGGTCACTGCGAACATCCCCATGGGGGCGAAACCCTGCAACATTCGCAGGTTCTGGAACCACCCCAACAGGGATGTGGCGATTTCTCCGTTGAATTGAGCGCAGACCGACAGGAACAGTGTATTCTCGCGTGTGCGCTCTTCAAGTCCTTTGCCTTCCTTGAAGCGTTCCGCGTTCACCCGTATCTCGGAAGCCTCGCGCTCAAACAAGGTTGCTTCCTTCGTGCTAGGTCGGGAAAAAAGCCACTCTGCGTGAATGCGCTTCCGATCAGCCTGGAATCCGTAGCGGTAAAGCGTTTCGGCGTGCAGAAAGACAATCTCAAAAGTCGAGGGCTTGTTCTCACACTCGATGGACAGAAGGAACGGCCCGGTGTCAATTTCCTCGTTTGCCTGTGTGTCTTTGGAAGATGTCATGACCATCTGGCGGATAAAGTGCAATCCGCTCAGCACATTGCTCTTTCCGCTTGCATTGGCTCCGTAAAGTACCGCGCTGCGGACCAGACGGTGCTTTTTCGCCGTGATGACGTTCGAATCTTCCAGCGAGGTGTCGTTTGAAGCCACCATACTCAAGGTGGCCCGGTCCCTAATGGACAAGTAGTTCGTTATACTGAATTCGATAAGCATGGCTGACTCCGATTGTGTCGAAACCTAATATCTGCTTGAAACAGGATGAAAGATGGCGGATTTGCGAAAATAATGCAACAACAAAATGAATAAATGAAAAAGGCGGGGTTATGGGCTGGTTTGTCAAATGCGTACAAAGTGGCCGATTGATCTGAATCATGTGTATGGCTGTATCGCCCCCGTCTCCTGCCGGGCCGACAAAGAATCCTGTCCACACTAATGGCTTCGCCAACCCTCACCCCTTCCCTCTCCCAGAGGGAGAGGGTGATCGGTTGGTAAGCGACGCATAGTTTTCTTGTTTTTCATGGCGGTTTCTCGACAATGATGCACTAATCGGATATCGTACCGGAGCATACGCGCCAGCCTTCCTCGAAATGGCTGCGGACCAGTCTACTCCGAGTTTCAACAATCCCTCTCCCGTGTCCGCCGATTTCACACTCCGCCGTTTTTGCTTGCCTTTTCCCCATTCGTATGGCATTGATCACCTCAGCAAGTAACACGAAAAGCAAAACGTTCCGAGTCGGTGGCGGCAGCGCCGATCCGGCTGCCTGGTATCCTTAACCATGAGCGAAGCTGACAGGATAAACGTTTCCTTCCAACGTGTTCTCGATGAGGCGAAACGGCACGTCGAAGAAGCACGCAGGGGAGTCTCCGTCGAAATACAGGTGGGCTCGGCAACATGCGAACATGCCGCCGGATCACAGGCTGTTCTGGATGAGCTTCGGAAACACATCAGCTCCGCCGGTCGTTCCGATGTCCGGTTGCGCAGAACCGGGTGCACAGGGCGTTGCAGCCTTGAACCGATTGTGAGCGTCCTCGTGGACGGCAAGCGCCCGGTTAAGTACCAACGGGTGAACCGTGACGGTGCGCACAGGATCTTCGCGGAGCACGTTCAACAAGGGGCGCCGGTGAATGAACTGCTCCTGGGAGGCGAGACCGTAGCTTCTGCTCCGGTTGAAATTCTCTTTTGCGACGGCGAGCGATGCGGACGCAAGCTGCCGTTTGATATTGCGGCAACCTTCCGGTCGGAGCTGGCGCTGGCGGGAATGAATCCGGAAGATGTGTCTATTCTCGACGCAAACTGCTTTGGGCTGTGCGGTCGTGAATTGCGGGGTTCGGTCGCGCACATCCTCATGCGCCCCATGGGTCTTCTATACAGCATTTCGTCCGCGGACCACGTGAGGCGGATAGTGCGCGAGACCATCATTAACAAGAAAGAGGTGGATGAGCTCAGTGCCGACGAGTCGCTCCATTGTAAGCGCTTTTTCGAGCTGTACGGAGAACTGGCATTCTTCAACAGACAGACAAGGATGGCGCTGCGAAACGCGGGGGTGATTGATCCGGAAAGCATCCACGAGTATCTTGTTCACGGCGGATTTGAGGCTCTTTCGAGGACGCTTGAAAAAAATGACCCGGAATGGGTGATCGGCGAGCTTGAGCGGGGAAAGTTGCGCGGGCGCGGAGGCGGGGGCTTTTCAACCTCGCAGAAATGGAGAATGGGACGGAATGCCGCTGGCGACGTGAAGTACCTGATCTGCAACGCTGACGAGGGCGATCCCGGGGCGTTCATGGACCGAAGCATGATGGAGTCGGACCCGTTCAGCGTGATCGAGGGGATGATCATCGGCGCGCATACGATCGGGGCAGAGCGCGGTTTTATCTACGTTCGCGCCGAGTATCCGTTGGCGATCAGGCGCCTGCAGATTGCAATTGATGCGTGCCGCGATGCTTCGCTCCTCGGAGATTCAATCCTTGGATCCGGATTTGCATTGGATATCGAGATTCGTTTGGGCGCGGGCGCTTTCGTGTGCGGCGAGGAAACCGCCCTCATCCATTCAATAGAGGGTCGACGAGGCCAACCGCGGATTCGTCCGCCGTATCCCACCGAGCGCGGACTGTGGGGCAGACCGACCGTGATCAACAATGTCGAGACCTTTGCGAATGTCCCTGTCATCCTCGCCTATGGAGGCGAATGGTTTGGACGCATGGGTTCGGAGAAGAGCGGCGGGACGAAGGTGTTTGCCCTGGCGGGCAATGTTGAACACACGGGGCTGATTGAGGTGCCGATGGGAAGCACTCTCCGACAAGTCGTATGTGATATCGGCGGAGGCGTGCCGGGCGGCAAGGCGCTGAAGGCGATACAGATCGGAGGACCGGCCGGAGGTTGCATCCCGGCCCGCTGGCTTGACGCAGAGGTTGATTTCGACAGCCTCGTTTCCAAGGGCGCCATCATGGGGAGCGGCGGTATGATAGTGCTGGACGAGGACAGCTGCATGGTGGATGTCGCCAAGTTCTTTATGAAGTTCTCGCAGGACGAGTCGTGCGGGAAGTGTACGCCGTGCCGCGAGGGCTCCACTCGCATCGTTGAGATTCTTGAGCGTATTACGGCGGGCAGGGGCGAGCCGGATGATCTCGACAAGCTGGAGCGGCTTTCAATGCTAATGAAACGGGCATCCCTGTGCGGACTTGGCCGTGCCGCCGCCAATCCGGTGCTGAGCACCCTGCGCGAGTTTCGCGCCGAATACGAGGCGCATATCAATGAGAAGAGATGCCCCGCGCACTCGTGCAAGGCGCTGGTGCGCTACGAGGTGCTTCCGGATACGTGCGTTGGGTGTACGCTTTGCGCCCGGAACTGCCCTGTCGCATGCATTGCGGGAGCTCGCAAGCAGCCGCATGTCATTGACCAGGAGAAGTGCATTCGCTGTGGACGCTGCTACGAGGTATGCAGGTTCGGAGCTGTGAAGCGGGATTAATGCCATGGCGAAAGTCGAACATGTGAATCTCGTAATTGACGGACAGGCGCTAAGCGTTCCGAAGGGCACCACCATCATGGCTGCCGCCGAAACGCTGGGGATACATATCCCGCGCCTCTGCTTTCACCCGGAGCTGAGCCTGCAGGGATCGTGCAGGGTCTGCATAGTTGAGGTCAAGGGCGTTGATTTCTTCATGGCTTCGTGCAGTGTCGAGGTGTGGGAGGGGATGGATGTGCAGACCACTTCCGAGGAAATACGACGGGCGCGCCGGGATATCGTGGAGCTCCTGCTCGACAACCATCCCCGCGAATGCCAGCTGTGCGAACGCGACGGCCGATGTGAACTCCAGAATCTGGCCTACTCGCTCGGGGTGCGGGAACGCCTGTTCGAGGGCGAGCGCAAGAGGTTCGAGATAGAGGACCGCGGACTTTCGGTTATCCGCGATTCCGAGAAATGTATTCTGTGCGGACGCTGCGTGAGGGTTTGCGCGGAGGTGCAGGGCGTGAGTAATCTCGGCCAGCATGGCCGCGGATTCACCACCGTGGTCACTCCGGCTCACGGGCGCGATATGGACAGCTCTGTTTGCATTCAGTGCGGGCAGTGCATTAATGCATGCCCCACCGCCGCGTTCGTGGAAAAACGGCACACAGAGGCGGTGTGGAAGGCTATGGCCGACCCGCGCAAGCATGTTGTTGTCCAGGCTGCCCCCTCCATACGCGCGGCCATCGGAGAGGGGTTCGGTATGGAGCCCGGCACTCCGTGCACCGGACGCATGGTCACGGCGCTGCGGCGGCTCGGGTTCGACGCGGTGTTCGACACTGACTTGGGCGCCGATGTTACCATAATGGAGGAGGCCACGGAGCTGATCCGAAGGCTGGAAGGCGGCGGACCGCTGCCCATGCTCACATCCTGCTCTCCCGGATGGATCAATTTCCTCGAGCGTTTCTATCCCGAGCTGATTCCCCACGCTTCGACCTGCCGCTCTCCCATGACGATGCTTTCCGTTCTGGCAAAGACTTACTACGCACGAAAGGCGGGCATAGATCCGGACGATATTTTCATGGTGGCCGTCATGCCCTGTGTGGCGAAGAAGTTCGAGGCGAATCGTCCGGAACACCGCGATGGCGACGGTAATCCGTACACGGACGCGGTGCTGACCACTCGCGAACTGATATGGATGATCAAGTGCCACGGAATTGATTTCGTGTCGCTTGATGAGGGAGAGTTCGATGCTCCGCTCGGGATCGCCACCGGCGCGGGTGATATATTCGGGGTCACCGGCGGAGTGATGGAGGCCAGCCTTCGAACGGCCGCCGAATGGCTGAGCGGAAAGCCAGAGGAGAAGCTGGAGTTTAAAGAGGTGCGCGCGGTAGAGGGGCTTCGCGAGGTCGATGTCAAAGTCGGTGAACGAACGCTCAGCGTCGGCGTTGCTAACGGTATTGTGAACGCGAAAATTCTTCTCGAAAAGGTTTTGACCGGAGCTAAGGAGTTTCATGTCATCGAGATTATGGCCTGTCCCGGCGGCTGTATAGGCGGCGGCGGCCAGCCCTATCCCGGAGACGGATTCAGGATCCTCGATCCGCGCCTCCTGAAGCTGCGGGCCTCGGCTCTTTACGCGGCCGACGGAGCAAGGGAATTCCGACGGTCGCACGAGAACCCCGCGGTCAAGGCGCTCTACGATGAATTTCTTGGCAAACCGGGCGGCGAGAAGTCGCACAGCCTTCTGCACACTCACTATTCCGCCAGACTGCCAAGGGGGATAAGATGAGCAATATCGGCACAACCGGGAACTGGGAAGAAGTCCGCAAGAACGCGATGGCGCAACTGCCGGATGAAATCACTTCCTTCATCGAGAGATGCAGGCGGGAGGATCATCCCGAGAGCCAACTCATATCTGTGCTGCACATGGTGCAGAACCATTTCGGGTATCTCGGTGAGGCGCAGATGGATGCCGTGGCGCAGCTACTGCAGATTCCGCACGCGGATGTCAGCGGCGTGGCGTCCTTCTACCACTACTTCCGCCTCACGCCCAGGGGCAGGTTTGTGATTCGCGTATGCCTCGGAACAGCCTGCTATGTCAAGGGCGGCGAAAGGGTGGCGGAGAAGTTTAAGGACGAACTGGGTATAGACTTCGGTGAGACCACCAAGGACGGCCTGTTTTCACTCGAAGCTTCGCGATGTCTCGGAACGTGCGGACTGGCCCCGGTGATAATGATCAACGATGAAGTGCACGGCCCGGTGACACCGGACAAGGTTCCGGCGCTCATCGAGCAGATGCTGGCGGCCGCTAAAGAGTCCGGCGCCGCGAAGACCGGCGGGAGTGCATGACGCGACGCCTTGGTTTGTCCGGTCTTTCCCATGAACACCCAATCAACCTTCGCCATAGGCTACGGCTTGGCACGGCAAGAAATGTCCATCACCATGCGCATATCCGACCGAGTATGGGGTTGAATGATTCGGCCGTTTTGCGGGATATGCGGTTCTTTAACTCGTCTGTCAGCGCCTTGTTCCCGGTGTTTTGAGGCATGCCGGACACTCGAACATCAGCGCTGCACGCGACCTGACGCGTCGCCGCCCGCTAGTTTCTCGACCTCGGATACCGTCATGAGGTTGAAATCGCCAAGTATGGAATGCTTGAGACAGCTCGCGGCGACAGCGAACTCGAGCGCATCCTTTGTCTGCATGCCGTTGGTCAACCCGTAGATAAGGCCCCCGGAGAACGAATCGCCCCCGCCGACGCGATCTACGATGTCGGTGATGGAATACTTAGTGCTCAGCATGAAGCTTTTTCTGTCGTTCAGGCAGGCGGACCATCCGTTATGGTCGGCGCTGACGCTTTCGCGCAGCGTTATGGCGATCATCTTCAGGTTCGGGAAAGTGTCGAGCACCTTCTTCGTGAGAGCTTCGTACTGTGCCGTGTCGAGATCGCCCTTCTCCACCTTGACGTCAGCCTTTATCCCAAGCGATTTCTGGCAGTCTTCCTCGTTCGCGATTCCGATGTCAACATGCTTAACGAGCTCTGTCATTACCTCCTGTGCCGTCTTGCCGTATTTCCAGAGGTTCTTGCGATAATTGAAGTCACAGGAAACGGTCAGTCCGGCGGCCTTGGCCGCCTTCACCGACTCCATTGAGAGGTCCGCCGCGGACTGGCTGATCGCCGGCGTTATTCCTGTTATATGGAACCATGTCGCGCCCTTGAATATCTTCGCCCAATCGAGGTCGCCTGGTTTGGCCAGGGCTATGCAGGCATTGTCCCTGTCATATATCACCTTGGAAGCACGCTGGTTGGCGCCCGCCTCAAGGAAGTATATGCCCATCCGGCCGGAGGTCCTGGCGATCAGGGAAACATCCACGCCGAACTTGCGCAACTCGGCCGCACAGGCGTTGCCGATATCGTTTTTCGGCAGGACTGTTACAAAGGCCGAGTCCACCCCGAAGTTTGCGAGCGAAACGGCGACATTCGCCTCGCCGCCCCCGAAGGTGGCATCGAGAGAGGGCGACTGTAAAAACCTTTCAAATCCAGGCGATTTGAGCCTGAGCATTATCTCTCCGAATGTAACAACTCGCTGAGTCATGATCTGTATCCTCCCATATTATTTCTTCTGAAGCAGGTGCGCCGCGAATCCTCCGATTTCATCCTTCAGGTAGACCGCGATCATGTTTCCGGAAGTGTCCTTCTTTGCGGAGCTCATGTCAACCGCCACGTCGTTGCGCTCCAGATAGGCAATGGCGCGGGAGATACTGTTCGTCGCTATGGCTATATGCCCGTGCTTCCCCAATCCCTTGCTCTTATTGACCTCTATACCCTTGCCCGCGAAGTTAGAGCTGTTGCCTTCTTTAAGTGAAAGATTGAACAGCGACGCAAACTGCTTGGCTACGGAGAGGGACGAATCGGCGTCATCACAGTTGATACCTATGTGCGCCATATCGAACCCGAGCATCGTGGAGATTGCCTGTCTGGCAAGCGCGGTGATCTCCGCGAACTTGCCTTCCTTGATCATGTCCGCCTTGGCAAGCCAGCTTCCGCCGACTGCCAGCACCTTCGGGAACATGATATACTCAACCATGTTTTCCGCGGTCACGCCGCCTGTCGGGATGAAGTTGACCATGGAGTAGGGGGCGGCCATCGCCTTCAGGGTCTTGATGCCTCCGAGGTCGCTGGCGGGAAACAGTTTTACCGTATCGAGTCCGGCTTCCAGCGCCATCTGTATCTCGGACGGGGTCGCAACGCCCGGTGTGACCAGAATCTTGTGATCGTTGCAGTACTTCACAACCGAGGGACTGAAACCGGGGGTGACGATGAATTTGGCGCCGGCCTTGATGGCGCGTTCCGCTTGTTCCACCGTGAGCACCGTTCCGGCGCCGATCAGGATATCAGGTAGCGAGGAGGCTATCTGCCTGATGGATTCCTCTGCGGCGTCGGTTCGAAAGGTTATCTCTATCACGGGCAGTCCGCCGTCGGCCAGGGCCTTTGCCAAGGGTACCGCGTCCTTCGCGTGCTCTATCTTGATCATGGGAAGGATGCCGAGATCATGAATCTGTTTCGCTATGGTCTTGCTCATTATGAATTCTCCTCTATTTTTCTATCTTGTTGACCGGGTAAGCCGGCTTTTTGCCTGACAGAACGTCGCAAACGTTGGCGGCGGCCTTGCTCTTGAGTTCCACTTGCGATTCTTCCGTGTACCAGCCGGTGTGGCCTGAAACAGTGATGTTATCAAGGGTCAGCAGCGGGTTGTCCGGATTGACCGGCTCCTTCGTGAAAACGTCGAGGCCCGCGGCTCCGATGATCCCGCCGGACAGCGCCTTGAACAGGTCGTCCTCGTTGATGATCGGGCCCCTTGATGTGTTAATAAGAATGGCGGTCTTCTTCATCTTCGTGAACAGCTTTTCATTGAAGATGCCGTGCGTTTGATCGTTCAGGGGCATGTGAATGGAGATATAATCGGATTCTCCGACAACAGTCTCTATATCCGCCTTCACTGCGCCGGAAGCGCTGATGGCAGCCTCGTCAACAAACGGGTCGCACACGAGCACCCTGCCGAGATTGAATCCTGAGAGCTTTCGGTGAAGGGTGCGCGCAATCTGGCCGAACCCGAGGAATCCGAACGTCTTGCCGCAAATCCGAAACTGCGCGGGCGCGCTCTTTATGTCCCATGTGCCGGACTTGACCTGCCTGTCCCTGATCGCGACATTGCGTACGCAGCTCATGAGCAGCGCGAAGGCCTGGTCGGACACATCCTCCCCGCAGTAGTCCGGAACGTTGGCGACCCATATTCCGCGCTCCGTGGCGCACACGACATCCACATTGTCGTAGCCGACTCCGTAGCGTGATATCACCCTGCATTTCGCAAGCGAATTGATTATATCCTCATTAACCGGAGGCAGGTTCACGATTATCCCGTCGGCATCATGAACAGCCGCCTTGATGTCCTGCGTGCGGCTACTCTTGACGTTCTCGATCACGGCATCTACCGGTTTCAGAGCCGCCTTCTCCTCCTCGTAGCCCGCGTAGCGGTCGTCGAGTATAACTACCTTGTAAGCCATTTGTCTTTCCTTTCTCAATCAAACTCCGCAGAATGATCCGAATCCCCCGTCGATTGCGATGCTGCTGCCGGTGGTGAAAGAGGCAGAGGGGGAACAGAGGTATATTATAGCCCCGAGCAGTTCTTCGGGCTTTCCGTATCTCTTCATCGGAGTGCCGCCCAATATGTCGCTGCCGCGGGAAGCCGTGAGAATACCGGGCGTCTTGTTTATGAGGTCCGCGTTCTGAAGGGTGGGGAAGAATCCCGGCCTTATTTCGTTCACGCGTATCTTGTCCGAGTGATTGATCGCGAGATCCGTGGCAAGCCACTTGGTGAAGTTGCTTATGCCGGCCTTTGCGGCCGAGTAGGCGACGGTTCGCGTCAACGGCGTGTCGGCGCTCATCGAGGATGTATTGATAATCACCCCCTCGTTCTGCCGGATCATAACCTTGCTGAAAACCATAGAGGGGATCATGGTCCCTATTATGTTCAAATCGAAGGCGAACTTAATTCCGTCAACCGAGAGATTGTGAAAATTGAGACCATTCTCCTTGTTGGTGGTGGCCTTGGGATGGTTTCCGCCGGCCCCGTTGATAAGGATATCAACGCGCCCGTACTTTGCAAGTACCGCATCCCTGGCCTTTCCCACGCTGTCCTCGTTGAGAACGTCAATCTCTACAGCCATTGCTTCGCCGCCTGAAGCGGCTATGTCGTCCACTGTCTTCTGAGCCTCCGGGAGGCGAAGATCCATGGCGGCGATCTTTACTCCCACACCGGCCAGACCTCGCGCCACGGAACCGAAGAGGACGCCGCCAGCTCCGGTCACCGCCGCCACCTTGCCCTCGATGCCGAATAGACCGGCCAGTTTTGCATTCACCTGTTCTTTCATGTGCCTGCCTCCTTCTCAACCCCAGTTGCCGCGCACGACCTTGCCTGTTTTGGCGGACTCATACATTGCCGATATGATTTCGATGCATGCCAGACCGAGCGCTCCGCTGCACCCGTAAATCGGCTGCCTGTCCTTGAGAACGCAGTCAAGAGTGTAGGAAAGCTCATCAACGTAGCCGAGGTTGAGGAATTCATCAACCGCCGGCTTCGTCCATCCAAGCGTGTTGTCGGTCTTCTCGATGGCATAGGAATAGCCGGGACGGCTGTAAACGTTGAGGCATGAGCCGAAGGTCATGTCCGCCTTGACGTTACCTTCAGATCCGTAGACCTCCACCTTGTCGTCCATTCCGCCGACCGTGATGTAGTTACCCTCGACGAATGCGCGCTCGCCGTTGGCGAACTTCATCATGCCCATCGAGAAATCTTCGCCGCCGTTGTCCTTGTGCACGAAATTATCGGACTCGCCTTTGTTGCAGTCCGCGAACACCTCTACGACCTTGTTCGCTCCGCTGTCGCCGAGCAGGTGCAGAATCCAGCCGATGGGGTGGATTGCGAGGTGGATGAGGCATCCGCCGCCGCACGTCTGCTTTGCCTTCGCGAACGGGCTGTGCGTTCCGTTGTGGCATTCCTTGGCCTTGACGTATAGCATCCGGCCTATGGCGCCCTCGTTGATGATCTCTATCAGCTTCTTCAACGGCGGCGCGAAGCACCAGTCTTCGCCATAGAAGAGCTTGACGCCCTGTTTTGCGCACACGTCCACCACCTCGCGGGCGTCGGCAACCGTAGTCGCCAGCGGCTTCTCGCAGAAGACATGGCAGCCCGCCTTTGCCGCGGCGATTGCGCAGTCGTGATGCATGGAATTGGGCAGGCACACCGAGACGAGGTCCAGCTTCTCCTTCTGTAACATCTCGTTATAATCCTTGTACGCGGCGGGTATCTTCCACTTGGCCGCGAACGGCTCAAGATTATCTATTGCCGCCATTGCCACCAGCTCGGACCTGGGGTCCCTGCTGTAACTTGCCGCATGAAAGTCCGCCGCGAATTTCGATCCCACTATCCCGATTCTGACCTTGTCCTTCATTCCTGATTCTCCCGTCTGGCCGCTTGTCCGGCGCCCTTGTTATGATTAAAACGCAACAATTATTCAGAATGAACTCCCTTTTGCAAGAAGAATCATTCGCACCGGTCCACCGGGGGCGCATTCCACTTCCGTAGGGGTTTCTATTGCGTGTTTGTTTTGGAGTGCGGCGGCTTGACCTGCGCTTGCCCCACAAAATGCGCGTAGCTTATTCATGTGACTTCCTCCTTGAGCATCAGCGCATAGACCATGTCATTGAATCGCGCATACCCTTTCCACAGCGATTGGAATCCCGGGGGACCATCACGCTTTCGGTTCAAGTAACCGCCGAGTTTGGCGATGATCACAATCGCCTCGCCAAGGCTAGCCAACTTCGTTGAAAGAGTTCAGTGGTTCAGATGTTCAGTGTTCAGTCCGGAAAAACTCCTGAACGCTGAACGCTGAACACTGAACACCGAACCACGGCATTCGCCATGGCATGCACATTGACTAAGAACATGTTATAAACGTCGAAATTAATTGTTTGACTCATCATGCCTTTGGCTTGATAAATTTACTCAAACAATGCTCATCTAAGGAGCTATGGAAACGAAATTCAGAACCGAGCGCGACCAGCTTGGGGAGGCGGCGATACCCGTCGGCGCCCTGCACGGAATTCACACGGCCAGGGCGATTGCCAATTTCGGGCTCGCGGGCAGGCCCGCCGACATGTTGGCGGCGAAGTGCGTTGACGGGATCCGCGCGGATGAAGAGAGATGCCGCTCACTGGTGCGGTCCGCCACAGCCACGGCCACGGCCCTGATTGCCCGGCTTGGCTACGAAAAGGTCGCCGCGCTTGTGGGGAAGGCTGAGCTGGGAAATTCCGCGGTTCGCGACATCTGCATCCATGAGGGCTTGCTGTCGGGAGAGGAATTTGATGCGTTGATCAGCCCGGAGGCCGTGTGCAGTCTGGGCTATCGCGGGGAGGTTCGCTGATGCGCGCTGCTCCTAAGACTTTTCGACTTCACATAGGGATTTTCGGAAGACGCAACGCGGGCAAGTCGAGCGTGCTGAATGCGCTGACGGGACAGTCGGTGTCCATCGTATCGGATGTCGCAGGAACAACGACCGACCCGGTCGAGAAGCCGATGGAACTGCTTCCGCTGGGGCCGGTCCAGTTTATTGACACAGCCGGAATTGACGATGCGGGGGCGCTCGGCGAGGAGCGGATCTCACGCACCCGCCAGGTGTTTGACCGCACCGACCTCGCTGTGGTCGTCGTGGGTGATGCAATCTGGGGTGAATACGAGAAGGAAATCGCCGGCGTATTGATCGGTCGGGGCGTTCCCGTGATCGCGTTATTCAACAAGAGCGATATCCGCCAGCCTTCCGCCGAAACGCTTGCTGCTCTGGAATCGGAAAAGCTGACGGCCGTCACGGCATCGGCCCTGACCGGCGCGGGGATGGCAGACCTGAAAGAGGCGCTGCTGCGCGGGGCGCCGCAGGATTTCATAAACAGGCAGGGCATTCTTTCCGACCTAGTGGGGCCGGGGCGGTGCGCCGTGCTCGTGGTTCCGGTTGATAAGGAGGCGCCCAAGGGCAGGTTGATCATGCCGCAGGTCCAGTGCATCCGCGATCTGCTGGATAATGACAGTTTCTGTATGGTGGTTAAAGACAGGGAATTGCGGGAGGCGCTGCGGACGCTGAAAGAGCCGCCTGCCCTGGTTGTGACGGACTCCCAGGCCTTTCTCAAGGTGGCCGCCGACACGCCGCCTGATATACCCATGACTTCCTTTTCCATTCTTTTCGCCAGATTCCAAGGGGATTTGGCGGAGATGACGCGCGGCGCCATGGCGATTGATTCGTTGCGGCCGGGTGACAGGGTGCTCATCGCGGAGGCGTGCACGCATCACCCCATAGCGGACGATATAGGCACCGTGAAGATCCCGCGCTGGTTGACCCAGTATGTCGGAGGCTCGCTGAAAATTGAGAATATTCGCGGGCATGACTTCCCTGAAGATCTTTCGGGATGCAGTCTGGTGATCCACTGCGGCGCCTGCATGTGGAACAGGCGTGAAATGCTCAGCCGTATGCTTCAGTGCCGGAACGCGGGTGTTCCAATAACTAATTACGGCCTGACCATCGCCTATTCGCTTGGCATTTTTGAACGCGCGCTGGGCCCGTTCCCATCGGCGCTGGATGTGTTTGAATCAGGGGCCCTTCTGGGTTTTCGGGGGGATACTCCGTTGATGAATGGCGCTATGAGTGCCAGCGAGAAGGAATCGCATAAGCGGGGCGCGGGTAATCGCACGACTTAACCGGCCCGTCAGAGAGTGTATGTGCATAGGAGCTAATGAGGAAACACACGCTGAACCCGGAAGCACCGAATCAGGAAAGCGCGCGGGTCACCTTTTTCGTTCTCCAGCGGCACCTTGGTGGCCCGTGCGCTCCGCGCGCGGGGAGGTCGGGCTGATGAAGGTTACATTCACCATGGAAGCTGCGAGATCACCGTGCGCTCCGCGCGCGGGGAGGTTGGGCTGATGTGGATGGTTGCTGAACATGGATGGATTTAGTGATGGTAACTAGACCCTATTCGAAAAGGTTTGGTAGGGCGAAGACCTCCGGGCGAGCCGTCTCAAATGA
>JAGYMT010000070.1 GCA_018400335.1 Kiritimatiellia bacterium
CACCCTTAACCGCCGCTCTTACCCGGATACCCTTACCCGACCCGCTTAACCGTTCTTTCTCTGAGACCCGAAATATCCCGTTACCGAATAATCTTATCCATCTTTCGCAAGACTTTCACCCGTTTTCCCGCGCCCCATTCTCGCTCACGCCGATACCATTTCCTACCGACAGATTCCGCGGAGGAGCCAATTTTACTTCACATCACGGCGCCCAGAAGATCCAGACGAACGCGCAGGATGCGGCAACCGATATGATCGTGAAAGGGAGCCCGAGCTTTACGAATTCCCCGAAGCGCACGTTGTAGCCCTCCTTCTTCAGCAGACCGACGCAGACAATATTCGCCGCCGCACCGATCGGCGTGATGTTGCCGCCGATGCTGGCGCCAAGCAGCAGGCCGAACAGGTAGAGGGTCGGATCCATTTCCAGCTTCGCCGCCATGAGCATTACGACGGGCAGCATGGCGGCAAGAAACGGCACATTATCCACGAAAGCGGAAGCTGCCACGGAGATCAGAACCATTACCACGAACCCCATGAAAACGTTTGTGCCCACTTGTGAAGAAATAGCGTTTGCCAGAGTTTCCGTCCAGCCGGACTCCGTCAAGCCTCCCACGAGCACGAAAACGCCGACGAGGAAGAACGTGGTATCCCAGTCCAGCAACCTGATCCTGCGCAGAAAGGAACCGCGATGCGCCGCCAGGTCCCAAACCACTCCGACCAGGGCGCATGACATGCAGAGCGCGCCGGCCAGCCATCTGAAACCGGGATCGGCAAACGAAGAGAGAGCCAGCGCCAGTATGAGCGAGACGAGCATCACAGAGGGAATCACCGAGCGAAGCTTCTCCTCGCAGACCATTGCATTCCTCTGGCGCTCCTTTCTGAAAACCAGGTACAGAAACAGGAAGGACGCAAGGGCTCCAGCCTGCACGGCAAAAAAAAGGCCCGGCCTGCCCTTGTAGACGAAAAAATCCATGAAATTCATGCGGGCAAAGCCGGCGAGCAGCATGCTGGGCGGATCCCCGATCAGCGTTGCCGCGCCCTGAAGATTGGAAGAGACGGCGATCGCTATAAGCGGCTTCACCGGATGGATATTCAGCTTTCGGGCGAGGGCAAACGCGATCGGAGCGATAATGATGAGGGTTGCCACGTTCTCGACAAATGCCGAAATAAAACCGGTCAAAGCGCAGATAAAAAGAATCGCCCGGCACGTGTTTCCGGAATGATTCACAATCTTTTCGGCCAGAACAGCCGGCATCCTGCTCTCGACAAACAGGTCCGCCAGCACGAGCGTTCCTACGAACACTCCCATCACGTTCCAGTTAACCGACCTGAAGGCTTCAGCCGGCGACAGCACCCCGGCCGCGGTCATCAACAGTGCGCCTGCGATGGCAACCCATGAACGGCGGCGCGGCAGCGCAACAAAGAGAATGTAAGCCGCGGCGAATATGATAAGCACTGAAAGTCTTCGATCCATCGGACATATTTCAATCAGGAGAGACCGCGCGGGAAAGCCATTCGGCGAGAGTATCGGCATCGCGCAGAAAATTGTCGGGGCTATCGTTCTCCACGAACTCGAGCAGAACGAACCTGTCGCCCGGCACGGACGCCGCCGCCGCGAGGTAGTCGGACCATTCCGCTTCGCCATCGGCAAGCGGGCGCCTGACGAGTTTTCCGGACTCAAACAACCAATCAAAAGCATGCAGGTGTGCCAGTTTCCGCCCCATATCGAGCAGCGTTCCGAGGCGCTGCTCGTGCGGAACCTGCGGTTGCGGCTGCCAATAACAGAAAAGGTTATCGTGCTCCGCCTCCTTCAAAAGCCGCAAGGCGGACTCACGCGTATCGGTGAGAGAGTTGCCGTGCAGCTCGAACGCCACCCTGACGCCTTCCTTCCCGGCCATCTCGGCGATCCGCAATGAATCCCCGGCCACCAGGCGCCGATAGTCGTTGTCCGCCGCGCCTGATCCGCGTTTGCCGGCCCAGACCCGGATCACCGGCGCGCCCAGCTCCAATGCGCTGTCGAGAACGGCGCGAAACGACAGCCCCTCCCCCTCGCTTTCGCCGACCCTGTAATAGGATCCGTAAGAACAATTAACCAGGCCTTCGGACTCGGAAATGGACCGGACTTCCCGAGCCCGGCGCAAGTCCCCGTGAGGAACATGAACATCCCCGCCCCACTCTATTCCTCGCAACCTGCTTTTCGCGAGCAGCGCCGCGCAATCCCCGGCGGAAAGCTGCCTGAACGTGATTGAGACTAATCCACCCTGAAGCATGGCACTCCTTTTGATCGAGAAAAAGTTTCTTGCAATAAGCCTGTATTCGCCTTAATATTCATTTAATACTGTGATGTATTCATCCGGCTGTCAACAACAGAGTGTCCGAAAAACGAAACCATGAACGAGCAAGCCCGCAAATCATCAAATGATTCGGAAGCCGAAATATGGAATGCCATCGCAGCCTTCGAGAAAATTCTTGAGGCTCTTCCCAACGACCGAGTATCCCTCGAGACGCTAGCCGACGCCTATGAAAAAGTCGGAGATCATACCCGATCGCTTGATTACGCCATCAGGCTGACCAATGTTCTCCTTGACGAATCCGAGGAGGATGATGCCCGCGAACTCCTGAGCCGGCTGCTCGCCACGGCAGCGGACGATCCCAGAGTCAAGGAGGCGGTCGAGCGGCTCAAGAAGCACACACCGGATAAGGTGATGGCGGACGTTCTGGACGACGAAGACAGCATGGCCGACCGCTCGATGAACATAGCGGCCGAGATCTCGTTTGCCTGGAATCTCCTGCAGGCCAAGAAGCTCACGCAGGAGGAATACTCGAAGGTTGTACAAGACCTTTCAGAGAACTCGGCGACGGCATCCGACACGCCCGTCTCCACGCTTCACGTCCTGACCGATCTGCACTTTCCGAACATCAATTCGGTAATGGAATTCGTTTCCGGCTCTTGCAAAACGCCTTTCATTTCACTTGCCAACTTCGATATCCGTGCATCAATGGAATCGCAGCTTCCATCCGCCTTCGTGATAAAAAGGGGCGCAATTCTCTTCGACACGATGGGCAGCGACGCGCTTGTCGCCATACTCAACCCGTACGACGACCAGCTTCCTATTGACGTCGAGACCGAAATCGGAAAGACATGCCACTTCTTCCTTGTCGGATCGGAGGATTTCGACAAGGCTCTGGCAAAGATAACGCAGCCTGACTCCGAGAAGGAGCGGTGACCGATCAATAGATGGAAGCGCCCATCCTGAGAAACCTCGTTTCGTGCTCGATCTGAAGCATTACGCCCTCCTGCTGAACATCCTTAATCGTAACGCCCTCGACCTGTCCGCCCTCCGGCACCATTACGCCGTTTATCCTGGCGGCATCCTGATCGTCCCCGAGTCCGCACAGAACCGCGGTCAGCTTGAGACGCGGCCATTCAACGGGAGGTAGGTTCACCGGCTCCGGCGCCTTCTTCACAACCGGCTTTTTAATTTCAGGCGGAGGTGTCTCCGGTTCAACCTGCGCAACTGAAGCTATAACGTCCGGAACCGAGGCCTGTGCCGGCGCCTCCGCCGGAGCGGGTTTAACAGGCGGGGCTTCCCGCTCCGGCTCCCGAACCTCCGGCTCGGTGCCGGGTGCGGGCGCAGCAGGCTCCTTCGGAACTTCCACAAGGGGAGCTGCGACGGCATCATCCGGAACCGGGGCGGCCACCTGAACTGCCTCCTGCTCACCGGCCGCCTCCGAGGCGACGGGCTTGCGCGATACCGCGAGCGACAGCAGGTAGATAGCGGCGCCAACCGCCAGCACGAGAAGAATGGCGATTCCGGCGACGGAAACCCAGACCCTTGACTTCGAACCTTTATCCGCCTTCTCAAGAACAACATCGTCGGCACTCTCGGATGCCTCTGGTTCCGGCTCAGACTCGGCAGACGGTTCCGGAGCGGGAGCCGGCGAATCCGGCGGTGGCGCCTCTTTCGGGATTTCCTCGCCGGCGCTCTCCACTTTTTCCGCATCCCCGGCGCCCGCGGCTTCCATTTCCTGCCGCTTCAAGGCTTCTTGAATCAGACTCATGATGAACCCTCCAGTTGCTCAATGGCCCTGATCACGCAATTCTTGTCAATGCGCAAAGTTCCCGCCGCATAGCCCGCGAGCAGGGACACGTCGCACACCGCGTTTATGAGGCGCGGAATCCCGCCTGAATAGCGGTACACGCGGCGCACCGCATCGGAATCAAACAGCTTTCCATCAGCTCGCCCGGCAATCAAGAGCCTTCGCTCGATATATTGGGCCACCTCTTCCTCAGTGAGCGGCAGCAGGTGGCAGCGCACGGTGATCCTCTGCCGCAACTGGCGCAAATCGGAGGCCGCAAGCCGCTCCTTCAGCTCCGGCTGGCCGCACAGCACGATTTGGAGAAGCTTGTGCTGATCCGTTTCGAGATTCGAAAGCAGGCGCACCTGCTCGAGCACACCGGTTGATAAATCCTGCGCCTCGTCAATAATCAGCGCCACGTTGTTTCCCTCCGCCAGCTGGTCGAGCAGGAATCTGTTCAGCCGCTGCAGGTAGGTCAACCTATCGCGCCCCCTGACGGTCAACCCGAAATCATCGAGAATCGCCCTCATAAGCTGGGTCTCGGTAAGGCAAGGGTTCAGGACAAGCGCAGTCGCGACATTGGACGGAAGTGCCGCGAAAACCGCCCTGCATATAGTGGTCTTCCCGCAGCCTACCTCGCCCGTGAGCTCGATGAACCCCTTACGGTTCTTGATCCCATAGACAAGGTGATCATACGCCTCTTGATGGTGTTTTGCAAAGAAAAGAAAACGGGGGTCCGGCGTAATATTGAATGGTTCCTCGGTAAATCCGAAATGTTTAAGGTACACTGACAGTCCCCCGATAAAAACACGCTCTGCTCAATCATGCCCGTCTTCATGTCCGCAAACGAGAGGATGATGAAACAGCATCATCTTCCATATATCAGATGGCGAAGCCTTGGCCCGGCCGTTCATCTTGAGCTCGGCCACCCGGTCCCGGAGCCCCTGCCGCGCGGGAAACAGATCGAGCACCTTCGAGTAAAGCTTCACCGCCTCATCCGCGGCGTCGTCCATCTCAAAGAGCAGCCCGCGATAAGTCAGGATTGCCGCCAAATCGCTTCGATCATTCTCTTCGTCCCCGCCGGCCCGTCCGGGCCATAGCCGAAGGGCCGCATCGAGAAGCCTCTTTGAACTATCCGGATCACCCGACTTCAGCGCCAGTTTGCCCCGCTCGTAATATATCCTGTAGTCGCGCGGGTTATTCAGCTGCGCTTCCTTCAGAATGGAGTCCGCGAGATCGGGTCTTCCCGCCTCACGCGCCATCAGGAAGGCTGCAAGCGCATATGCGTCAACATTCGAAGGATCCATCCTTGATGCGAAATAGAGCGGAGGCAGAACGTCGCCCACGCCTTCACCCTTCAGGTGGACATGTCCGGAAGGCTTGACCTGGCTGTATAATCGCGTAAAAAAATTCTCAAACCCCTGACGGTGATGATGGCCCACACCCTTGTGAAACCAGCGATCAGCCTGGCCGATAAACTCCGTGCCGAGCGCGACACGTATGGTTCCCATCACGTCCGAAAGCATTGACCTTTCATTCATTTCCACGGACCCCTCGGCCACGCGACAGGCGATCGAAAAAGCTGCGAGCCAAAGCAGCAGGAGAAACAGAAACGGAGCGGAGCGCCCGAAGAAACTGCTCGCTTTCATTGGATCACTCCCCGTTCAAAGCGCCTGTTTCTGTAGCCGAACCATCCCAGCAGTAAAAAGATCGCCGTCGTGACGACCGCGTACACGACCAGCTCCGCAAAAACGCTCATTGCAACGGGGTCCCAGTCATGAACGAGGCGCATTCGGATATCGAACAGCTCAAAATGCGGAAGGGCGTAGTAGAGAACAAGCAAGCCGGCGCCGTTCACACGCCCCGCCTCTGCCGCGAGATAAGGCGCACGCGGAAGAAACAGCATGGCGGCAATGGTCACGGAATACGTGAGAGTTGCCGCGGCATCGTGATGAAGCCGTGTTGAAAAGGCTATCCCCAGCGAACAGATCATGGCAAGCAGGCAGAAATGCAGGATCACCGCCTGGGCGAGCGTTATCCAGCAGAACCCGCCGCCGCGGGACAAAACTATCAAGACGATAACGGCATAGAAGCAGGCGGCTGCCGCGGACACAACAGTCCAGCTTCCCAGCCACTTGCCGACCACCACTCCGCCCCTCGACACGGGCCGCGCAAGAAGCGAATAAACCGTGCCGCGCGCTTCCTCTTCCGGAATCACGCGGGAACTCACGCTGACGGCAAGCACGAGCGCGAAGATCCAGACGAAAAGAAGTCCAGCCTCCTTCACGTAGCCCGTGAGCGCGCCCATTCCGAAGATATTGAACGACATAAGAGTGATCAGCGCGGCAAGCATCAAGGCGAACACAACATAAACGTCCTTGCGCCGCAGAACGCTCAGCCACACAACCCAGGCAATAGTCAACATCCTCTTCATTGCACCATTCTCAGAAAATACTGTTCCAGGCTCTCGCCCGGCGCCACAAGGTCCTTCACCGTACCCTCCGCAATCAGGCGCCCGCGCGAAACGAGGCCGATGTGGTCGCATACCATCTCGACTTCGGAAAGCTCGTGCGACGAGAAGAACACAGTCTTCCCCTTCTCCCTCAGTGAAGAGAGAATCTTCCTTATCTCCACGCGCCCGGGCGGGTCAAAACCGCTTGCAGGTTCATCGAGAACAAGCAGGTCCGGATCATGGATAAGAGCCTGGGCCAGCCCGATTCTCTGCAACATGCCTCTGGAATAGGCGGCCGATCGCCGGTCCAGCGCTTCGGCCAGCCCAACAAGTTCGCCAAGCTCATCAATCCTGTCGCGAAGCAGTTTCCCACCCATCAGAAACATCCGACCGGCCATCGTGAGCAGCTCGCGCCCGGTCATGAAACGGTAAGTGTCCGGATGCTCCGGCAGGTAACCGATGCGCTTCCGCGCGATCGAATGGCGCACGTCTTCTCCGAGTATACGCGCTCTTCCCGAAGCAGCCCGGACGAACCCCAGCAGCACGTGCATGGTGGTGGTCTTTCCCGCCCCGTTTGGTCCGAGAAACCCGAACACCTGACCCCGCCCGACTTTCAGGTTCAAACCGTCCAGGGCGCGCACCGCGCCGCCCACCCCGCCAAAATCAACGACGAGGTCCTCTATTTCAATAACGTCTGAACTCATCACTGATCCATCCATTTCAACGAAGTTGGCTGGCTCCTTAATTTTCGATTGTTTGAGTAAATTTATCAAGCCAAAGGCATGATGAGTCAAACAATTGATTACGACGTTTGTAACATGTTCTTAGTTAATGTGTCCAGTGTTCAGTGTTCAGGGGTTCAGCGTTCAGGAAATGCTGAAGACTCTCCGTCCTGAACACTGAACACTGAACCCTGAACACTTTCAGCGAAGCTGGCTAGAATTATGTTGCGCGCATTACCCTTTTTACACAAAGAGCAATCAAGGCACAAGCGGGTATCGCGTTTTCATCAACCTTCCAATCGCGCGATG
>JAGYMT010000071.1 GCA_018400335.1 Kiritimatiellia bacterium
TAGTTGAGATGACAGCCTTTAACGAGATCAGTTATCAGACGGTCATCATGTGGATGCTCGGCAGGTACTCGCCGGCGCTACAGGTCGGCGCGCGACCGAGTTTGCGGGAGCTGCTCCGGGAAGGCGGCCTCGACCTGGCGTTGCTGGCCGACGAGCCGGGCCTCGATCTGGACTTGCAAATCGGCGACGCCCGCGATCGCGCGCCCTGGGGCCACGTCAGCAAGGATGCGCCCCTGGATCAGTGCTGCATGTTCCGCGACGCCAATTACATCGAGCGCGAAACACTTGACGCCGTGGCGAATATGGCCCGGCCCGGCGCCTTTATCTTCAACTGCTACGCCGAGGATTTCGGGGAGTTCATGGGCATTCCGGCGGATCCGGCCCATGCGCATTACGCGCTTGCGACCGACATGGACGGCAAGCCCGCCGATGACCTGGTTCGGGCAAACTGCCGGTACCCCGAAGACGGGTGGTGGTATCCTTCGCAATTGCGCATTTACACCCCCTTCCCGCCCGGTGCGCACTTCCTGGAGCCCCTGGCGCACGCCGTGGCGGAACTGGACGCGATTCGAATCACGCAGGGCGGCTTGTTCATGGATAAATGCCATACGGACGAGCTGCGCCGCTTTGCCCTCGCCTATCGCGCCCTGCCGCGGCGGAAATTCGAGACCGTCGGGAAGAGCGCCGATCCGGTGGCGGTGCGAACGCTGGTCGATGGCGGCCAGCGCTACGTCTACGTGGTGAACCGCGAGCCGTACCCGATTCCCATCCACATCTCGTTGCGCGGCGCGCCGGGCGTCGTCCGCGACGCGGCCACCCGAAAGAAGGAAACGGTCGAAACGCAGTGGGCCGTCAACCTCGATCCATACGACCTGCGCGTTTTCACGATGTCGCCGGACATCACGTTGGACGGCTTCACCGCTTCCGTTCCGTCCGCGATCATGGAGAAAGCGCGCCGGGAAAGCGAACGGGTATTGCGCGCTATCGCCGCCGCGCGCGCGGCGGGGAAATGGGTGCCCGGCATGGAGGAACTGGCCGGCGAGATTCCCGACGCCCTGGCCGCGGAACGCATCGCCTGGCTGCGCCGCGCGCTGTCCGGCTATGTGGCGCGAACGTGCTTGGAACAGCAGGGAGGCTCTCATGACCAGTCGTGAACGCGTCAAACGCGCCATTCATTTCAAAGGCGTTGACCACATTCCCCACTATCTGCCAGACGGCAAGGAAAACGATATTCTTTGGCTGTGGACGCCGCGCGAGCCGGACCGTCAGCCGTGGACGGTCGAGGCGGACGGCTTGGAACGGCGCATTGACGCCGGGGGCACGACCTGGACGCGACCGGCCGGCGAGACCAATCACGGCGAGAAGACCGGCCTGGCCATTCCCGATATCACGCGGCATGCCGAGTGTGCGTTTCCGGACGATAATAACCAGTGTCATTTCGAGAAGGCGCGCCTGGCTATTGCCGCCAACGAAGCGTCAAACAATCCGAAATACTGTCTGGGTGTGATGCCGTTCTCCAGCCTCAATGAAGGCACGCACAACCTGCTCGGCCTCGACCGTATGTTTATCGCCTATTACGAAGAACCGGACTACCTCAAGACGCTGATAGCCCGCCTGGCCGAAGCCCAGCGTGAGTCCATCCGCCGCCTGGCCGTCATAGGCTGCGACGGCGTGATGGGCTACGACGACTGGGGTTTGCAGGACCGCATGATGGTCGGCATGGATCTGATAGACGAGTTTTTTAAGCCGCATTACGAAGCGAACTGGCGACTCGCCCACGAGTTGGGAATGGACGTATGGATGCATTCCTGCGGCTACATCCTGCCGTTGCTGCCCCGCCTGCACGCCTGGGGGCTGAACGTCATCCAGCAGGATCAGCAGGAAAACCAGGGACTCGAGAATCTCGATGCCGCGGCAGGGGGCAAACTGGCGTTCTGGTGCCCGGTTGATATCCAGCAAACCATGATCAACGGCTCGATCGAAGACATCCGCGCTTATGTCCGGCGCATGATCGCCACGCTCGGCAGGCACAATGGCGGCCTGATCAGCATGGCCTACAGTACGCCGGAGACCATCCGCCACACCCCGGAAAAAATCGCCGCCATGTGCGCGGCATTTCGCGAGCATGGCGCCACGACCGCTCCGAAGCCTCTCGCCTGGTTGTCGCCCAGTCATGACTCTTCCGGCTCGATGCCGCTGGGCAACGGCGATATCGGCCTCAACGTATGGGTCGAGGAAAACGGTGACTTGCTTTTCTATCTCTCCAAGACCGATGCCTGGGACGAGAACGCCCGGCTGCTCAAGCTCGGACGCATCCGCGTTTCGCTCTCTCCCAACCCATTCGCTCCAGGTATGGCTTTCCGGCAGGAACTCGATCTGGCCAACGGCCGCATCCGCATCGAGGCCGTAGACGCGGCGCCCTCGCCGCGTGGTGGAGTAGACGCGGTCGTTCTTCCGCACTATTTCGATCCGCACGAGCCGATCGGTCATGTGGCGGGGGGCAACCTCCCGCATTGGCGCCAGGACGGCGCAACCTATTTCGTCACGTTCCGGACGGCGGATTCAATGCCCAAGGGGCGGGTTGAACAATGGGTCCGCGAACGAGAGGCTTGGTTGGAAGCTCACCCGGAACCGCACGACGAGAGCACGCGACAAGAGTACTATCGCTTGTTCACGGAACGCTGGCAAGATTGGCTGGACGAATCGCATGGGGCCTGCTTGCTCGCCAGGGCCGAGTGCGCCGCCGAGGTCGAACGGTGTATGCGCCATGACGATGGAATCGCCTATCGGTTGGGCGATTTTGTGGTCATGCCAAACCACATGCACGCGCTTGTCACGCCGCTGGGCGCACACACGCTTTCCGCGATCCTGCAAACATGGAAATCCGTGACCGCACATGCCATCTGCCGGATGACCGGCGCGGTAGCGCCCTTCTGGCAGAAGGAGAGCTTCGACCATATCGTGCGCAATGTCGATCAGCACGCACGGATCGGGACGTACATCCAGGCAAACCCGAGACGCAACCGGAAGGTAGCCGTAGACGCGGCGCCCTCGCCGCGTGGGCAGGGAAGCGGCGATGGCGCCGCTTCTACAGCGATTTTACTCTGGGTCGATGCCAACCGCCCCGTTGCACGGGTCGAGATCGAGTCCACGCGCCCGATCGAGGCCAAGGTCGCCGTGGAACTCTGGCGCACTCGCGAACGTGAACGCGAAGGGGCCGAGGGCCATTGTGACGCCGGTCTGCGTTCGCCAAATGAGCGCGAGACGATCTATCCGGATTCCGTTCTGCCTTCGCCGACCAACGCCGTGATCTGGTGTCATCGCAACGAAGCTTCATGCTGGTCCGCGACATTGGAACATCAGGATATGGCCGCATGGATTCCGCGGGGACGCGACCCTCTGTTGCATCGCACATTCGGCGCGATGTTGAGCGGCGATGCCATGGTCCGCGATGGTCAATGCGCCCTTGTCACTCCTGTTCCACAAAGACGTATTGCCCTGGCGATTCATCCCCTGACCGCGCAAACGGAAACGCTGGAGCAATGGACCGAAGCGCTGAAGACACAGATCGCCAGGACGAATGCGACCACGCCGCAAACCGCATTCGCCGAGCACTCATCATGGTGGTGGAATTTCTGGCAGCGCAGTTGGATTCGCGTTTGGGGCACGCCGGAAGCTGAAATAGTGTCGCGCGGTTATGAACTTCAGCGCTTCGTGAACGCCTGCGGCGGACGGGGAGCCTTCCCGATCAAGTTCAATGGCTCCATTTTTACAGTCAATTCCGTGGAAAAGGATGAAGTTTTCGACGCTGACTACCGGCGCTGGGGCGGCGGCTACTGGTTCCAGAACACAAGACTGACTTATTGGGCGATGATCATGAGCGGCGATTTCGATCTCATGGAGCCCTGGTTCCGGATGTATATCCAGGCGCTGCCCCTCGCAAAGGCCCGCGCCAAAGCCAACTTCGGAATAGATGATGCCGCCGTGTTCCCTGAAACCATGACCTTTTGGGGGACGTTTCTCAATTCCAACTACGGCTACAACCGCGGCGGTCTGCAGCCTGGGTTGAGCCAGAACACTTACATTCGCCGCTACTGGCAGGGCATGCTGGAGCTGCTGGCCGTGCTGCTCGATGCCTATGCGGTCAGCCGGGATGAAACCCTGCTGCGCGACAAACTGCTCGTGCTTGCGCCGCCATTTTTGCGTTTTTATCGCAACTACTACTCCCGCCTGAATAGCGACGGCAAGCTCCTTCTCAAACCGGCACAGTCGCTGGAAACCTGGCATGACGCCGTCAACCCGGCGCCGGATATCGCGGGACTGCAATGGGTGCTGGACGGCCTTCTTGCGCTGCCCGACACAGCCGTGCCGGAGGACCTCCGCTCGGAATGGCGCGAGTTCCGGGATCTATTGCCGCCCCTGCCGACGCGCTCTTGGGGAAAGCGGAAGGAGGTCATTCCGGCCCTTCAGTATGATGACTGTCAGAACTCGGAGAATGCTGCGCTTTACACGGTGTTCCCCTATCGGCTCTTCGGAGTGGGCAAGGCGGAACTCGAAGTCGGGCGCGCCACCTGGGCCGGGCGACCGGTCAAAGACACCGGCGGCTGGCGCCAGGACGCCATACAGGCCGCGCTGCTTGGCTTGACGGACGAGGCCGGGTCCGCCGTCGTCAAGAATTTCTCAACACCCCACGCCGGCAGCCGATTCCCTGCCTTCTGGGGACCGAATTTCGACTGGATTCCCGACCAGGACCACGGCAGCGTAGCCTGTATCGCGCTGCAATACATGCTTATGCAGTGGGATCCCCCGCCCGGCCACGTAGGTGGGACTGCGGGAAGCGTAGACGCGACGCCCTCGTCGCGTGGGCAGGGAAGCGGCGAGGGCGCCGCTTCTACAGGCGGGGAGAAAAGCGGGGAGGGCGCCGCTTCTACCTCTGCATCCGAAGCGACGCGCGGCGGCGCGATCCGATTGCTGCCGGCCTGGCCGAAGGAATGGAACGTCGATTTTCGTCTGCATGCTCCGGGGCAAACCGTGATCGAGTCCCGTGTTTGCGGCGGCGTGGTCCGCAAACTGCGGATCACCCCGGAAACTCGCGACGACGCGATTGAAACCGATTTGCCCGTCGAGCTGTCCGATGAGAACTCAGAGCCCGCGGCTCCTCTCATGACCACCGGCAAGCTGCCGCCATTGCTCACGTTTTCCGACGGCGCGCCGGCCTCTTCACCCGAAGACTGGGCCGGGCGCCGGCACGAGGTGGCTGATTTAATTCTCAACATCGAATACGGCGGCCTGCCGCCGACGCCGGATTGCGTTGAGCTCGAAGAACTGCATACCAGCCGGGTGCCCGGCATCGAGGGCTCGGCATTCCGAACCTGCCGGATACATACCGGACCCGTCGGCAATTTCTCCTTTCTGATGTCGCTCCTGATTCCTTCCGGCAAAGGACCGTTCCCGGTGGCGCTGACCGGCGATGCCTGCTGGCGATACGCGAACGATGCCGTCGTGACCGAGGTGCTCGGGCGCGGTTTTGCGCTGGCCCAGTTCAATCGCTGTGAGCTTGCGCCGGACATCTACAACGGCGACCGAATTTCCGGCATATACCCGCTCTATCCGGATTTGCGGTTCGGCGCCTTGTCGGCCTGGGCGTGGGGCTATCATCGCTGCGTTGACGTGTTGGCAAAAATGCCCTTATTGGATGCCGGGCGCATCGCGGTGGTCGGCCATTCGCGCGGCGGCAAAACAGCGCTGTTGGCCGGCGCCAGCGATGAGCGAATCGCCCTGACAGCCGCCAACAATTCCGGGGCGGGCGGCGCCGGCTGCTTCCGCATCCAGGGACAGGGCTCCGAAACGCTGGCCGACCTCGTTCGCGCCATTCCCTACTGGTTCGGGCCGCGGCTGAAGGAATACGTCGGGCGCGAAGCGGAACTCCCGTTCGATCAGCACTTCCTCAAGGCGCTGGTGGCGCCACGCTCCCTGCTGACGATCGAGGCGCTGGGCGATGTCTGGGCGAATCCGGCTGGAACATGGCATACCCACAGGGCAGCGGCGGAGGTCTACAGCCTGCTGGGCGCGGAAGACCGGATCGGCATCGCCTTCCGGCCCGGCGGCCACGATCACGGCCTGGCCGACTGGCGGACCCTTCTCGATTTCATGGATTGGCAGCTTTGCGGAAGACAGCGAAAGACTTGTTATAATCGAGAGCTTTTCGTATATTAGCTCCTTAATCGGAGATTGTTTGAGTAGATGAGTCGAACATTTTTTTGTGAGGCGCGTAACATGTTGGAGCCTAAAGAGTTCAGCGTTCAGAGTTCAGGGTTCAAAAGAGTCTGAGAGAACATGGTAACCGGTGGAAGAGAACGGGCGACGAGAACGGATTACGAGTTTTGATCTTTTCATCGTCAACCGCTATCGTCGCCCGTTATCGTTTGCCGATCTCTCATACTGAACTCTGAACGCTGAACACCTGAACACTCGCACCACACTACGGTTTGATGCATCGTTTCGCGCTGATGAGAATGGAGGCGCATTTCAACGGAGTTGGCTAGCCGTTCGCCACAAAAGGAGGATTTGCCATGAGATTGCCGCAACAAGGAATTACGCCGCGCGCCGACCTGCGCGAGATGCTTCGCGCGCACATAGTCCGGCGGGCGCTGGCCTGCATGGACAGCGCCGACGCGCGACGCGCGGAGGCATCCGCTTCGAAAAGAGCGATGGCTGAATATCGCAAGACCATTCGATCCGCAATGCGCGGTTTCTATGGCGCGCTTCCCGCCGGCGCCGGGGCGCCGCCGCCGGTCGCGACGCCGGTTAGCGTGTTCACTTATGCCGGCTATCGCGCGGAGAACGTGTTGTTTGAAACCTATCCCGGCTGGCAGGTCAACGCCACGGTCTATGTTCCCGCCGATTTCGAACCGCCGTTTCCCGTCGTGGTCGTCCCTGTCGGTCACTCGGGCAAACAGTTCGCGAACTACCAGCTGCCCTGCCAGTATTTCGCCCGTGCCGGTTTCCTGACGATATGTTTCGACCCGCCGGGGCAGGCGAGCGAGAAGCAGCCGGGCAACGACCATTTCAACGACGGTGTGCGCGACTACCTTATCGGACGAACCTCAAGCCGTTATTTCATCGCCGACGCTATCCGCTGCATTGATTATGCCGCCACGCGTGTCGATGCCGACCTGTCCAGGGGCGTCGCCATGACCGGCGTCTCGGGCGGCGGGACGACCACGACCCTGGCTGCGCTGCTCGATGAGCGCATCTCCGTCACGGGTCCTTGCTGCTGTGTGGCGCCGCTCGCCGATACCGATATCCGTCAGTGTTATGCCGGTTGCCCCGAAACGCACATGTTCCGCCGCTATGCGGATGGTGTTGATGAAATAGATCTTGTCTGTGCCGCCGCGCCGACCCCGTGCCTGCTGATGGCGGGCGCGGGCGATGAAATTATGCACGTCGAGGATTTTCGCCGACTTGCCGATGCCGCTGCCGGATTCTATGCCGTCTCCGGCGTGTCGGAACGGTTCGGGGTTT
>JAGYMT010000072.1 GCA_018400335.1 Kiritimatiellia bacterium
TGCCCTACCTTTATTCCGAAGAGGTAGGGCGCGATCCCTGTCCGCCCGTGGTGGATCTGAGCGCGCCGAGAATTGAACATCGCCATCTTCTTGGTTTTTATAGCAGTATCTCAACAATGAGGCACTAATCGGCAAGAATCCATGATCCGCGCGAAGCCGATGCCCTGACCGCTGTCAGCGCTTTTTCCGGACCCGCGTATTCGAGCTTTTCGGCCATCGCAAGCGTCAGCGGCGGAAGGCTTCCAACCGCCTCGAAGAAAGCGTTTTTCTCCTTCAGCTTTGATCCGAATTCAGCTGCGGACGCCTTGCCTAAGTACGGGAAGTCGGCAAACCGGGACAGAAGCGTGTGACCAACCATTATGCGGGCGCCCTTCAGGAAAGTCCCATGGTAGGGACGCAGCGCGCCGGTCGTTGCATCATCCGCAAGCGGCTGTCCGTCCTTGTTCATCTCGGTGCCTATGTTGACGGGCAGTTCCAGCTTCTCCGCCAGCCGGACCACCTCGTCGAGCTTCGCGAGTTTCTTTCCGCGCTGGACCGGGTCGGCGATGTTATGGTTGCGGTCTGGTATTATGTTGAGCGCGATTGCTCCCTTGCCGGTCATTATGTCGAACATTTCAGCCGACTTTTCCTCGCCGCGGCTTGTGCCGTCCAGCCAGGTGATGGCCGGTATCGCCCCGCAGCTCCGAACCCAGGCAATGAATTCATCGAGCGGCGGGAATGATGCCGCGTCGGGACGTTCGTAGCCGAGCCCCCCGGATTTGGCGAGAAGCGACCTGATGGCATCCTCTGTTGCCGGAATGTTTAAATAGAGCTTTCCCACATCATTCGCATTCTTCTTCATGAGGCTGCCCCAGAACTCGAAGAGTCGCTCACGGCTATTGAAGACTTTTTCCGCCTTGAGACGGTATGCGCGGATTATGTGCCGCTCGGTGGGGCATCCGCCCGGACTCGTGGGCGCCACCTCGCCCTTGTAATCAAGGGCGATTTCCGGAAGCCTGGCATTGATCCGTCCGACCAGAGCGATGTTCCGTTCGTTTGCCTGCGCGCGAAGTTTGGCAAGATTTGAAGCTTCCGTCGTGCCCGGCGCGGGAACCCGCGCGAACCCGCAACCCATTACGTACGTGACGCCCGGCTCGCCCGGCGAGTTGATGTCAACCTGCGAGTATTCATTGAAGAAGGCGCGGGTCTCAATGTGCGCCGCTGTGCGGACTCCGGTCCGCATTCCGGCCCTGATGAATTCCTCCAGTCCGTCAAGCACATCGAAATCACAGAGCCCCGCGGCATAAAGTCCGGCTTTTCGGGCTTCCCATATTATCCCGCAGGGAGAATAACCGTTTGCGTTGTATGAGAAGAAAGAGTGGGAATGCATGTTGAACAACTCGTTGCCCGGCCCGCGATCGGGCGGCGCTTTGCTTGCCGCAAGCAGCTTGTCAAGAGCCGCGTAACGCTCGGCTGTGTCGAACGAATTCAACTTGCTTTCCAAATTCACTGTCTGATCAGATAATTCCATGCGCATTATCGCCTTCCTTGATAACAATCAGTTTCTGTTTCATTTTTGACTTATTTGATCCCGAGCAGCTTCAGAAATTCCTCTTCAACCAGAACCGTTACACCAAGGTCCCGCGCCTTGTCCAGCTTTGATCCGGGATCCGAGCCGGACACGACATAGGACGTCTTCCTGGACACGGAAGACGTTGTTTCGCCGCCAAGCCTCCTTATCTCCTGCTCCGCCTGTTCGCGCGTGAGCGATGCGAGAGCTCCGGTTAGGACGAAACGCGCCCCTTCCAGGGGCCGTTTTCCCGCTCCGCCGCCGGCATCTTTATTCCTCATGTTGAGTCCGGCTTTTCTGAGCCGCTCCACCAGTTGAATCGTGCGAGGAGTGAGAAAGTAGGCGGAGATGCTCTCGGCGGCGACAGGTCCGATATCATCAATTGTCTGCAATTCAGAAGGTGTCATCTCAGCGAGCCGGTCCAGATCCGGGACTTGCTGTTCCAGCACTTGCGCCATCTTCGCCCCGACATGCCTGATGCCAAGTCCGAAGATAAGGCGCCACAGGTCCCTGTTCCCGGATGCCTCAATGCCTTCGAGAAGATTTGCCGCGGATTTCTCCGCCATGCGCTCAAGTCCGCTGAGCTGCTCCGCGGTCAGGTCATAGAGATCGGCAGGTGATGAGACGAGCTTTCCGTCAACGAGCTGATCAACGAGCGAATCACCCAGTCCCTCGATATCCATTGCCCCGCGCGCGGCGAAATGCCTGATCCAGCGCTTGATCTGCGCCGGGCACTGCAGATTTTCACAGCGGAGGGCGACCTCGCCGTCCCGGCGGACCACGGTCTCGCCGCAGAAGGGGCACTTTTCCGGCATCTCGAACAGTCGTTCGCTTCCTGTCCGCGCTGCCGTGTTCACGCCCACGATATCCGGGATGACGTCACCCGCCTTTTCGACGAACACCCTGTCCCCGATCCTGATATCCTCGCGGCGGATTTCGTCAATATTATGAAGCGTGGCCCTGTTGATGGTCGAGCCCGCCACAAGCACGGGTTCGAGCTCGGCCACGGGCGTCAGCGCGCCCGTGCGCCCCACCTGCACCGTTATTGATTTCAGCGCCGTCTCCGCCCGCTCGGGCTCGTACTTGTACGCCGCGGCCCATCGCGGACTCTTGGCGGTGGCGCCGAGCAATTCATACAACCGGCGCTCGTTAACTTTGATTACACCGCCATCCATGTCGAACGGAAAATCATGGCGCATGGCCAGCAGCTCATCGAGGGCCGAGGACACATCTTCAAAAGTCGTGCATTTCCAGAAACGGGGCGGAATCTTTATTCCAAACTCTTTCAAGGCATGCAGAAGGTTCTCGTGCGATTCGAATGACGCTCCTTTCACCTCGCCGATGCCATAGAAGATGGCATCGAGCGGACGCCTGGCGGCCTCCCGCGGATCCAGATTCTTCAGTGAGCCGGCGGCTGCATTGCGCGGATTGGCAAAGGGCTGCTCGCCGGCTTCCTCTCTCCTGACGTTAAGCGCGGTGAATCCCTTTCCGGGCATGTAGACCTCGCCGCGCACTTCCAGAACAGCCGGCAGTGCCCCTCCGTCTCCAGTCAGCCTGAGCGGTATCGAGTTGATAGTGCGCAGGTTCGCCGTTATATCGTCGCCGGTCCGCCCGTCGCCGCGTGTGCTCCCTGAAACCATCACGCCGTTCTCATAACTGATGGCAACGGCCACACCGTCAATCTTAGGCTCGACTATCATCGAGAACCCGGCCGATCCGATGAGGCGCCGCGCCCTTTCAAGAAACCCCCTCAACTCGTCCTTGCTGTAAGTGTTGGAAAGGCTCATCATCGGAATTGCGTGGCGAACCTGAGCGAAGGCTCCGAGCGGAGCGCCGCCCACCCGCTGCGTCGGTGAATCCGGCGTCGCAAGCTCCGGATGCTCTTTCTCAAGGTCCTCCAGCTCGCGGTAGAGCAGGTCGTATTCGCGATCGGCTATTTCCGGACTGTTCTCGATATAATACAGGCGATTATGGCGCGCAATCGCATCGCGCAGCTCCGACGTCCGCCGCCTGTCTTCAGATGTGGCCATGGCCCGACCTCACAGCCTCTTGTAAGCCACATAGATAAGCAGCAGCCCTATGACGGCCGTCACCGCGGACATCACGCGCAGCGCGGCAAGGCTCCTGTCGGAGCACAGCCTCTTGATCACCTTCTCAATCTGCTGCGGGTTGAAATATATCGTTGCCGACCAGGCAAATACGGCGCCGAAGATGAAGAGTATCCAGTTGGTGAGCGGCTGATCGACGAGTATGGCAATCCACAAGCCCACCGCCACGATGATGCATCCGATCCCGCACAGGGTGTTGACCTGCAGCACCGCCTTTAACCACCAGTTCGCCACTCTTTTCATCGAGGCGGGATGGGCAAGCCCCCACACCGACTTAATGAGGACAAGTATTCCGAGAACCATGAGAATCGTCTGCGTCAGAGCCTGTTCATTCATCGCAATTCCTCCGTGTGTTGTGAATGCAACATATCATGCGCCGCGATTAACACAAGCCGCAAAATCAAACAGAGAATGATCAAGCCTCCTCGCGGCAGGTGCTTCGGACATTCGGACTGACTTCGCTACGCTCGTCAGAGTCACGGAACGAACCCGTAGCGCTTAAGCTTGGCGGTCATGAGGGAGTCCAAACCGGGGATATCCTTCGGGTAGATCGAGATGAGCCGCTTTCCTTCCTGCTGGTAAAGCACTTGCTTCTTGTACATGCTCATCTTGTACTGGGGCGTGTCAAGTCCCCAGTATTCAATATAGACGTCCAATTCCGGCAGGTAGAAGTCAGGTCGAATCTGGAATTCGCCTATGATGCGGAATTTGGCGTCGTAGCGATATGTTATTGCGCGGCCGGTGAGCCACTCGGCAATGCGTTTCTCTCCAAACGACTGGACCACGGTCCCGTCGCGCGCCTCGATGGTCTTGTTGATTTCAACTTGGATCTCGAAATTGCGCCGTTCAAGAAACACCTCGTCGAAACAGCGGTCGCAGAACACGCGCTGAAATGCGTGCTTTGAACGGGCGAACTCATCCGCCGTGACGTCGGCCCCGCAACGTTGGCAACGATGCTTTGAAGCCGCTGCCGCGACCCGAAGCGTCTCCTCGATCAGTTCCACCGCTGAGGCCGCGTCGCGCTGAATATATGGCTTCTCCGCGGAGTTCGCGGCCATATCGCGGAGATCCGGCAGGCAGTCTTTCGCTGCCGCCCCATAGGCTTTTAAAGCCTTAATGGCATATTGGCGGGTCTGGGAGTGCGGATCGCTTCTCGCCGCGAGAGCCAGGACGGCGACAGCCGCTGATTGATCAACCCCCAGCCATGCCAGCTTTCCGAGCGCCGAGGCTGCGAGGCGGCGCGCATTGGCTGATGATGATTGCATCAGCTCGATCAGCTCATTGAAGCCCGCAACATCGCCTTCGCGTCCGATGGCGACGGCCCTGTCCGAAAGACGCTTTTCAAGCTTCCGGTCCATCGGATTCTTCATGGAGTCATTCTTCTTCCTGAGCGATCACGCGCGAAGCAAAGTGAGCGTTGTGTGGGCGCCTTTGTCCTCAAAACGAATGCCCGCCGCGGGCATCATTCTCCCGTGCCGGAGCTGATCCAATTCCGTATTTCGTCGGGCAGGGGAGATACCTCCGCGATGACACAGCGGACTTCGCCCGTCTCTCCCGGGATGGTGAGTTCGTCGCCGGTCTTTTTTCCAGTGAGCAGCTTTGCCAGTGCGGAGGAGGACGAAATTATGCCGAACTTCTCATCGTGATCCCATTCCCCGAGAATAGCGCGACGCTCCGGCGCCCCGTTCTCCCTGCGAAGAACAACCAAAGTGCCCTCTCCGGCCCTGTCGCAAGGCGCGTCATCGAAGGACACTCCGGCCACTTGCGCGAGGTCGTTTTCGAGTTCCTTTCGCCGGGCCATGAGCATGCCCTGAGTCTCGCGGGCCGCGTGGTACTCGTAGTTCTCGCTCAAATCACCGAAGCTCCGCGCGACCGCGATGTCCTGAATGTTCTTGGGAATATCAACCTCGACCAGCTTGCTGAGGGCCGCCTGGCGCTCCGCGTAACTCCGCAGTGACGTTACGCGGCGTCTGACGGTGGCGGCGGCGTTTTCATGGTTCTCCGAGCGCAGTTCGGGGAAGATCTGAATCAGGCGGGCAAGAACCATGTTTCGCTCTGATTCCTGCCAGGCCGAGCTGGCCTTGAGATGCACCATCAGGTCGCGCCTTTGCATATCGCTCATCCGTCCCGCCAGATCTTTCAGCCACTCGTCCTTCTGGAAGCAGGAGCGGATCTTGTTGCGCGCCTGAATGCGCTCATCGGCGAAATGGCCTGCTTCCATGGCGGTCTGCGCCATGAAAACGAGCTTATCGGGAGTGGCGATGCCGCTCTTGAATACGAAATCCGTGTGAGTGCAGAACCAGCTCACGACTTCCACTCCGGCCGAGCCCGTGATGCTCATCTCCCTGAGCTTGCTGACGACTTCAGCCTCGCAACCGAGCGCGATAAGGGATTCGATCACGACGTTCATATCCTGAAAGGTGAGGCGCGGCATCAGTTCGAGCAGCCGCTTCTCAAAGATACCCGGCCTGTGCGAGGCCAGGAAGGGTGCCAGGCGGTTCAGGCTCCTGGCGGGGAGCTTGTGCATGGTGGCCAGAAGGGTTTTCGGGTCCTGCAGCCGTTCGACGAGCGCATCCTTGAGAGCCTCGGGAACGGCAAGTTCCATTTCCGAGGCAAGCAGTAGCGCGCGCGCGGCGATGATAATGCGCTCCAGATTGCGTCCGTTGGCGCCGTCGGCGGCGAAGGTGATTCGATCCGCCATGACGGCGCGCAAAGCGTCCGGGATCGAGGCCTGGCCCACGCTGTTTCTGAAGTCTTCGATCAGGGATAGAATTCGCAGGGAATCGCGCTCGGCGCGGAGCGTCTCCATCCAGTGATTGTCGAAAGAAGCCTTCGTTTCCACAACCCGGATAGGCTCATTTCGCTTGGCGGGCAACATGACGAGCGGATCCTTCTTGAGGTCCTTCCTGGCCCTGCTCCAGAACTGCTTCCAGTCCTTCAGCGTTTCAAGATTCTCGGTGATCATCTCCTGAAGAATGACGATATTCATCGGGCCGAAGTCCGTGATGAAGGACTTGACAACGCCTGCCGGATCATCCTCCATCATGCGCGCGAAACCTTCGGGTTCCCTGTAATGCCGAGCAAGCACGTGCGATTCGGGGAGAATCCGCAGCGACTCCCCGGCATAAGCGAACGACATCTTGTGCCGCGGTTTCTTTGTGAAGTCAATGGTTACCTTGTGCACATGTTCGTCGAGATCACGCACCACGCCGAATCCCCACGTCTTGTCATAGCACGGCGCACCCGGCACAAGCTGCACGAGAGTGCGGAAACGACGCAGGCATTCGTCGGGCGTAATTTTCTTGTCAAACCCGGCATGGGATATGAAGCGGGAGGATTCCGGCGCATCTTTGTACATGGCGGACAGAGTGTTTTCGCACTTTTCAGCGAAGTCCTTCTCCCCGGAATGCCAGGCGGCCTGCGCGGCGACAATCCGCAGCACGGCATCACTTTCGCCGCGAGCGGCCATCGCCTCGCGTACGATATCAGCGCAGGCATCGGCCTTGTCTAACCGGCCATTCTTCCCGATAACCGCTATAACTTCGATGAATGATTCGGCCGGCACGCTCCGGTCCTGAAGCGAGGTTACAATCCATTCTTCCACCTCTTCGGTATTTCTAGCCGCTGGATCCATTTGGAACTGCTCCTTCAATTTGTCATTTCATAATTGCATCGGGGCGGGGCAACCGGAGACGTCCGGAAGCCCGTCTGAAGTTTCTAAACCTATCAGCATCCGCTGCATCGTGCAATTACTGATTTATAATTTTACAAGATCAGAAAAAACGTGTAGGGTCCCTTTTCATGAATCCGCTTTCTCTTTATTAGCTCCTTAATTTTCGTTTGTTCGACTAAATGAGTTGAA
>JAGYMT010000073.1 GCA_018400335.1 Kiritimatiellia bacterium
CCCGCCATTGAAACGGACGCACCTCCGCCATCCATCCTTCAAGTTCCCTATCGAGACTTTCGGGTGTGACATAGTTTTCAGTGATATCATCAGATCGTGTCAAAAATGACCTCCTTGCAATGGCCTTAATTTCTTCAGCATTTCCGGGAGCGGGCAGGCGGCGCAGCCGGAACGATCGTTGAGGCAGAAGTCATGAAACACTTGGATCAGGCCCTGCTGGCGCAGACCGGTTCTGTAAAGTGACGGGTTGTGGTCCGGGCCAAGCAGAGCGTTCGCTGTTTGTCTGATGATGCTGTTGTCCTCCTCCGGGGCGAGCATGGCGAGGAACTCCATTTCCGAGGCGCGCGGCCTGGTTATCGCCAGGAAGGGGATGACCACATTCGAGATGATCGCCGCGGCCCGGGCGCCGCCTATGAGCGCAACCGGTCTGGGTCGGGGCTTGCTCTGGAAACCAAGGCGTGAAGTCCAGTAGCATTCCCGTCCCGCCTCGGGGCGCAGAAGTTCCACGGTCCTCTTATTCCATTCTTCCGGGTTGTCGAGCGGCGTCTTGCCGAGTTCCGCGGCGAGGCTCGTGCCGCTGGTGAACAGCAGGGCTGCAGCCATGAGACGGCGCCGGGGATGATTCTGCGGGCGGATTCCTCTCATATCCCACGCCGACTTTTCCAGCGCAAGATTCTGCCATCGCGTTCGGTGCTTCCACCAGCAATCCCAAAGCTTCCTGATAAATCTCCGTGTTTCCGCATCCCACCCGGCCCGTAACTGGGATGGAAGCAGGCCGGCCAGTCCCAACAGAAGGGCATAGGCGGAGACAACGCTGCCGCACGACTCTTCCCGCAGCGCCTCGATAGGCATTTGTTCGGCAAGATAACGGAATTGACGCCTATTCCGCTTATAGCCCAGAGCTGTCATGATTTCTTCGTAGAGCATCTGGTCCGGCCCCTTCTCCCGCTCGACAACCGCAAGTTTTTCGCTCTTGCGGCGCATTCGCTCAAGTCCCGCCGAGTCGAGAAGCGCACCGGCTGTTTCGGTGTTCCCCGCAGTGAGGATCTTTGAACATGGAGCGGCCATGGCGGGCGAACAAAAAGGATATGCGGCAAGGTCAATGACATCGAAGGAGAAGAAGGGATTGGCGGAGAGCGCGTCCTTGAGTGAGATCTGGATGGCGCCCGGCGGAAGCGAGCTCGACGGAAGATAGCCAGGGAAGTAGGTTACATGCGCACGCACCCGGTCATAATCCCGATTGCCGGAGTGGCCGTGACGGGTCCAGTCGGCGGCGGATATGTGTATCTCCACGTCGCCGGTCACGCGCCGCGCGATCGCGGGGCGTCCGCCCTTCTTGCCGCGCGGCCCGGCGTCCGTGCTCTTCGGCGCCCGGCCCGGTTCGATCCTTATGGCCGCGCCGAGGAAGTCTGGTCCCGCTTCCAGGTTCCACCTGCCGGGATGTTCGACCACCACTGTATCGCCTTCTCTGGTGTGCAGTCTGTCCGGTCTGAGGTTCGAATCGAACCACACGCACTTCAGGTGCCGCTCGGTGTAGGGGAAGGATGAGGCAGCGCGACCGGTCTCGCGGAGAAGGAAACGATCGGCGCCAAGGCACGCGCGGTATCTTTCAGCCCCGACGAAGCATTCGTTGCCGCAGCCCGGATACCCGGTACGCCCTATTTTTGAATTGATAGGCGCCTTCCTCATCTATATAGTATTGTCCTGTCGAGATTGCTTGTAAAGCAGGAAAACGAGTGGAAAACGGGCCGGGCATGATAAAAGTCAACAACCTTGCCAAATATTTCGGACGGGATTGTGTCCTCAACGACGTGTCGTTTTCAGTTGAATACGGACAAGTCGCGGGACTGTTGGGTCCTAACGGGGCAGGCAAGACCACTCTGATGAGGATCATTGCCGGCTACATGGCGCCGAACTCAGGAAGCGTGATGATTGACGGCCTTGACGTCTTCGACTATCCGGTCGAAGCCAGGCGTCGTCTTGGCTATCTCCCCGAAAATGCCGCCTTGTATCCTGACATGAGGGTGGATGAATACCTCTCGTTCCGGGCCGCCCTTAAAGGTGTGCGCCGCCGCGACCGCTCTGATCGCATTGAGCAGGTGAAGGCTCTTTGCGGGCTGCGGGAAGTCGGGCGCAGGATTATAGGCCGGCTTTCGCGGGGCTTCTGGCAGCGGATAGCGCTTGCCGATGCCATGGTGCACGATCCCAAGTTGTTGATTCTTGATGAGCCGACCATTGGGCTTGACCCTTATGCGATCCGGAATGTGCGCGAATTGATTAAGAACCTCGGTTCCCGCTACACCGTGCTGCTGTCAACGCATCTTCTCTCCGAGGTGGAAATGATATGCAGCAAGGTGTTTGTGTTGAACGGGGGCGGACTGGTTGCAACCGGTTCGCCGGGCAGTCTGGGCGCTGCGGGCTTGACGCGCGTGAGGGCCGAACTCATGGGTCCGTGTAACGAGGTGGTAAAGACGCTGGAGTTGATACCCGGGATCAAAACTGTCTCTTACCAGCCGTCCGCCGGGAAGGACGCGCAGCTTCGGTCCGCGTCTGCCTGGGGCTGTTATTTTCTCGAGTGCGAGGCGGGGGCTGATGTGAGGTCGGGGGTGTTTGATGTTGCCGGCAGGATGGGATGGCCGATGCGCGAGCTTGCGGCCGAGAACTCAGGCCTTGAGCGCACGTTTATCGAGTTAACGATGGAAGGAAGGGAAAAATGAGGGCATTCGGAGCTCTGTTCCGCAGGCAGTTGAAGGCTTATTTCACTTCATCGGGCTCATATATTGTCATGGCAGCGTTTCTTGCCGTGTCCGGCCTGAGTTTCCGCGGCATGGCCTGGCGCAGCCTTGTTGAACGCCTTGAGGCCGGCGAAGTGATATTCGGGTCCGCCTTGTTCTGGTTTGCCGTGCTCACCGCTATAACGCTCGTGACCATGCGGCTTCTGGCCGAGGAAAAGAGGGCGGGGACTCTGGAAATGCTGCTTACGGCTCCCGTCACCGATCTCCAGGTGGTGATGGCAAAATACACGGCTGCCTTGTGTTTCTTCGTCTTTATGTGTGCTCCGCTGCTCCTGAACGTGATCGTTATCATGCTGTTCAACGCCGAATACGGCGCCTTTGATCTGCTGCCGGTACTGCTGGGTTTCTTTATGTTCCTGCTCGTTGGTTCGGCCTGCATCGCTTACGGGTTGTTTGCTTCATCTCTGGCCGGAAGCCAGCTGGTGGCCGGCATTATCTGTTTCGCGGGGCTCTCCGTGTTCCTGTTTTCCGAGAGTCTGCAGAGGGTTATCGCCGGTGAGCGGGCGGCCGGACCGCTGGCCGATATCTCAGGCATTCGCGCGGTTCTTGATTTTTCCAGGGGCCTGATTGATACGCGCCCCATAGTGGTATGTCTATGTCTGGCAGGGTTCTTTCTCTTCGCGGCTGTCAGGTCGCTTGAATCCAGGCAGTGGCGATAAAGGAAAGGTGATTATGGCGGCGCGGTTCAACGGCAGGCGATTTGGCATGGGATTAAATGCGGCAGTGTCGGTGCTGCTCGCCGCTGTCCTGGTGCTGATGGTCCACTACATCTCGGGCAAGCACTGGTTGAGGGTTGATTTGAGCCGTTCGCAGTATTACGGCTTATCGGAAGGCACCTTGCACCTGCTCGAGAATCTCGAGTCCGAAGTCAAGATGATAGTCCTCGCCGGTTCAGAGCATGATCTTGCCCGCGACGCGAGGATACTGTTGCGCGAATATGAGCATGCGTCGCCGCGGGTTCAAGTTGAATATGTTGATCCAAACAGGGATCTTGCGCGGACCAGGGAGCTGGCAGTCAAGTACTTCGTGGAGAGGTCCGATATCGTCATTCTTATTGCCGGTGACAGGCGCAAGATAGTTGCGCTCGATGAGCTTGCCGACTACGATTATTCTCCAGCCGAGTCCGGGCTGCCGAGAAAGATGGCGGCGTTCAGAGGCGAGCAGGCTATATCGTCGGCGTTGCAGAGCCTCGCGGCGATGCAGGATCCGGTTGTCTACTTCCTGGCCGGCCATGGGGAGGCGCGAATTGACAGCTATGATCAGTATTTCGGCTGCTCGATCATCGCGCGGACTCTGAGGCGCGAGAACATACAGGCGCGCACCCTGGCGTTCGAAGAGGGGGCGGGTGTGCCTGTTGATTGTGCGGTCCTCATCGTAGCAGGTCCGTCCAGGCGCCTTGCCAGAGTGGAGATTAACATGATCAAAACCTATCTCGCCAACTCCGGACGGCTGCTCTTGATGCTCGATTCCGGGGTCGAAACCGGGCTGGAGGAGATGCTGGCCGGGTGGAGTGTGCTGCTCGCCAATGACAGGGTGGTCGGAACAACGCTGACCGGCCGGGAATTGGTGATATCAGAGTACGGCGATCACGCGATAACGCGGCACCTGGACAACGTGAGAACTGTCATGAACGTTCCGCGTTCCGTGCGGCCGGCTGTGACCGATGACCCCGCCGGAACCAGGGCCGCGGATAAACCTTTGTTGACCGTTCTCGCCACCTCATCACCCAAGGGATGGGCAGAGATGACGCTCGACCAGAATCCGCCGGTATTTGATGATGAGATTGATCGGTCCGGTCCGATCCCGGTGGCCATTGCCGTTGAGATGGGCGCGCTGAAAGGTGTGGACGTGGAGCTCAAGTCCGCCCGAATGGTGGTTCTGGGTGATTCCTCGTTGGTGTCGAACGGAGCGCTTCTCGCGGGTTACAATACCGGCTTCTTCATCGGCGCCTTGAACTGGCTGCTGGAGCGGGGGTCGTCTCTCGATATTTCCCCGAAGAGACCTGTTGCGCTGCGAGTGATGATGACACTGGCTCAGGCCAGGCTTGCGTGCTGGGTTGTCGCGGTGGCTGTGCCCGCGGCGGTGTTGATTATAGGGTTTGTCGTGTGGGTTGTTCGCAGGAGGTAATGAGAATGCGCTGCGTGCGGAAGGAAAGTTGCAGGCATGAGATATAGAACTACTTTAGCGCTAATGATGCTTGTATGCCTTGGCGGCCTGCTTATCTGGATCCTCGAATGGAGATCCGGACCGGCGGAGATCAGGCGGGTCCGCGGCGCGGGTGTCTTCAGCATGGAGCCGGAGCGTTTGACTTATGTTTCATTCTACAGGGATAGCGTCTTCATTGAATGCGTTAACGAGGAGGGGCAGTGGTTCGTCAACAGGCCCGTTCGCGATCGGGCCGACAACAGCGCCATTGACCGCATCATCTCCGTGATCAGCATGCTCCCTGTGCTGGAAACCGTTACGATTGAGGAGCGCAGGGCGAGGGATCTGTCCGCTGATGACTACGGGTTGACGAGTCCCCGTGCCTGGGTTGTGCTCGGGGACGGTAATAAACGGAGAAAGCTCAGTATAGGCGGCGATTCCCCGCTCCGGGATGCGGTGTATGTCCGCATGGACGGCGAAGATGATATAGTTGCAACTTCCACCAATGTCCTCGCATCCGTCATACGTTCAGCCGACGAGATCAGGGACAGGTGGCTTTTCCGGGGGGCGCCATCGTACGTGACCCGGTTCGAGATCAAGCCGAATGACAAGCCTATGCTGTCTCTCGCCCGGGAAGGCTCCGAGTGGATTATCAGGAAGCCTGCTCTCGCGCGAGCCGACTGGCTAAAGGTGTCGGGCCTGCTGGACAGCCTCTTCTCCGTCCGGATAAGGCAGTTCGTTTTAGAATCAATGTCGGATCCCGCCGGTTACGGGGTGGGCGAGGATGAGTCGGTGTTGTGGGTCGGTGTTTGGCAGGGTAATGATAAGGATGGCGAGATTGTGCTTTTCGGCAAGCCGGCTGATGCGCAGAGGGAAATGCTTTACGCGCACAGGAAGGGGTCGTCATCAATATATGCCGTTGATAAGCGAAGGGTGGATATGCTGGGTGTTTCCGCTGTTGAGCTCAGGGATTCGCGGCTCTACTTCATGGCTGCGGATCGGGCGAGGTCGGTGCAGCTCGAAGAGGGCGACAATGTGCTCCGGTTTGATAGCGATGACGGGAACAAGTGGAAGATAGTCAAGCCCCATCAATGGCCGGCGGACGGACGGGCGGTCACTGATCTTCTGGATCGCTTGAACTCCGTGAGAATATCCGCCTTCGTGGATGCCGCCGAGACCAATCTCCAGGTTTTCGGGCTCGATACACCATCGCGGATCGTTCGCATGTGGGACCATATTCCCGAACCCGGGGACGCGACGCAAACGGTAGATCATATTGTCGCTTCCGCGACCAGGATTGAGCGAACCCTGAGAATCAGCGAGGCCAGGCCGGGCCGGGATTTCGTATTTGCCAGGTTTGATGATAATCCGCAGGTCTACCGGATATCCGCGGCGGCCGCGCTCACGCTTGATATGAATCCTCTGAAATACAGGGATCAGGAGGTGCTTGCGCTCGATCCATCCGTTGTCCGCTCAATCACGCTCAAAAAGGAGGATTTCGAGGAATCGGTTGAGCGGGACCCTTCCGGGATATGGCTGCCCGTATCGCTCTCGGCCGCGGAGGCCGACCGGGATGTCATTGACGCGATACTTGAAGAGGTGTCCTCTCTTTCCGCCGCCAGATTTGAATGCAGCGGCGCGAGAAATCTTGCCGTCTATCGCCTGGACCCGCCCCTGGTCTCCCTCTCGTTCGGCCTCACCGGGGAGGGCGGTGTGAGCAAGGTGTTATTGATCGGCGCCGATTCGGAGGATCTCGGTGTCTACGCCATGCTTCAGGGACGGGATGTTGTCTTTGTTCTGGAGAAGGAAAAGGCCGCCCTTTTCCTGCGCGGCTTAACCCGCTGAACAACTCTTGCATGAGAGCCAAAAGAAATATTTTTCGGCAGCTGGTGAAACTGCTCGTTCTCTCGACGTCCATGATCCTGCTCCTGGCGATCCTCCTTCTCAGCCTGCGCGGGTTTCCGGAGGCGGCGGTCAGGGGCGTCGAGAGAAGGCTCAGAACCGAAACCTTCATTGTAAGGATCGGGGCGATCAAGCTCAATATATTCGAGGGCTTGACCGCGACGGATGTGCGCTGTCACAGAAGGGGTGATATCGGGAGGCCGCTCGTCGAGGTCGAGAGGGTGGTTCTAGGACTTCGTCCGGTCCGGCACACGATGACCGGAACAGGCTTGCTCGACGCGCGCCTTAAGAATGGATACGTGCGGCTGGTTGATGGCGAAGCGGCGCGCGGTGACGGCGCGCGCCCTTGTCCTGCCATTACACTCGATAATGTTCATTCGTTGCTGGGGTATGACTCGAAGAATCGTACGCTGCGTGTGGATGAATTTTCCTTTTCGGTTATGGGCCTCGCGGTGTCGGGGAGGGGAGTGGTCATGCTGCCCGATGAGGACGAGGATAGCGCGTACGCCGGCCCGGCGGAAGCGGGTGGGGCGGGCGACGCTCTGAACGGCTCTGCACTATATGAGCATCTGAAGAA
>JAGYMT010000074.1 GCA_018400335.1 Kiritimatiellia bacterium
ATTTGCGCTGCTGTCATTCTGGGTGTCATGCGGGCAATCGGGGAAACGATGGTGGTGTGGATGGCGTCTGGTAATGCGGCCCAGATTCCAACGCCGTGGTTCAACTATCTTCAGCCGGTGCGCACTCTTACGGCCACGATCGCGGGCGACATGGGCGAGGCGGATCACGTGACAGGATCATCCCGCTATCATGTTCTTTTTGCGATGGCGCTTTGTCTTTTGATTATATCATTTCTGATGAATCTGGCCAGCGAGTTCTTCGTGAGGCGGACAATGAGGCGAAGGGGAAGGTGATATGCGGATCTCCACGAGAAAACTTTTGGATAGGTCGTTCTCGGGAATGGGCTATTTTTCCATAATCCTGATGGCGGCAGCCCTGATCGTGATTCTGGGACCCATCTTCGTGCGGGGGATCGGTGCGTTCTGCTTCCAGGCTACCATCGAACATCGCCGCTTGATGCGCGATAAGTTCGATCGCGGCGGGGGCGAGGAACTCGACCGTGAGCTGCGGACGGCGGAGGAAGCCAGGGCGCCGGCGTTCGCTATGCTCAAGGAGTTCGATGCCGAGCTGTCGAACATGCCCGGCGCAAAACGAAGGCAGTATCGCTCCGAACTTGAAGATCTGAAGAAAGCGGTGAGACGGCTTCTCGGTCCCATCCCCGGTGACTCCATTCCTGTTCTTCCGCGTTTTCAATATGGGCAGACAAGATGGGATCGGTCATCAACAGCCCTGCACGAACTTATGTATACACTGGAATGGGACTATTCCGATCCGGATAAGATGGGGGTGAAGATATATAAGCCGCGGGTCGAGGTGTTCAAAGGAACCCGGCTGGAGCCGCTGTTCGATTATGTTGAGACAAATATTGAAGCAATGCTGATTCCTCGCCCCACCTTCTACTGGCGCTTCCTGACGGACAAGTCTCTCGATGCCCACTTCTTCGGCGGCATTTGGCCCGAAGTCCTCGGGACATTGTACCTGGCCATTGGAGCGATGCTGTTCGCGGTTCCCATGGGCGTGCTGGCGGCCATATATCTGTGCGAATACGCGGTGGAAACCAGGCTTGTCGGGCTCATCAGAACGTGCGTGAGCACACTCGCCGGAGTGCCCAGCATCGTCTTCGGGCTCTTCGGGCTCGCATTCTTCATAAACACCGTGAGAGTCTCATCCTCCAAAAGCGTTCTGGCCGGCTCGCTCACGCTGGCTCTGCTGGTTCTTCCAACGATCATAAGGGCGGCAGAGGAGGCGATCAAGGCCGTGCCTCACACCTACAAGGAGGCTGCGCTGAGCCTTGGCGCGGGGAAATGGCACGCCGTGAGATCTGTTATTCTGCCCTCAGCCTTACCCGGAATCATTACTGGAGTTATTATCAGCATGGGACGGGCCGCGGGTGAGACCGCCCCGATAATTTTCACGGCCGCTGTCAGCGTGGGCCGTCCCTTGAAGCTATGGGAGACGCTCACTCAGCCCAGCCCGGCTCTGTCCTGGAACATATACAATCTGTCCACGGAACACGAGGCGGTGGACCAGATAAGGCACGTTCAGTTCGGGATGGTGTTCACGCTTGTTGTGCTTGTTCTGGTTCTCAACCTTGGCGCCATAATTATGAGGGCTCGAATATCAAAAAAACTGAAGGGGGCGTAATGACGGTTGGCAACAGCGCGGCGGGGGAAATTCTGAATACAACGGACACCGAGCCGGCTGATCCGGCGCGTCTCATGAAGAAGTTGGGAGTGCAAGCGCCCGATCGGGTGCGGCAGGCTTCGATAAGCTCGGTTTCACCTCATGTCGAAATGAAGGATTTTTCGGTGTTCTACGGAGAAAGTCAAGCTGTGCAAGGCGTGAATTTGCGTATTCCGAAGGGACTTGTTACCGCGATTATAGGGCCCAGCGGCTGCGGCAAGAGCACCATGCTGCGCGCAATCAATAGAATGAACGACCTGATACCGGACTGCCGCGCCGGAGGCGAGCTTCTCTTCAATGGAGAAAATGTTTACGGCCAGATGATTGATGTCGTGTCGCTGCGAAAAAGGGTCGGCATGGTGTTCCAGAAACCCAACCCGTTTCCCAAGACGATATACGATAACGTTGCATACGGCCCCCGCCTGCACTCGTCGCCCGGCAGGAAATTCCTTGACGGCATTGTCGAGCAGAGTTTGGAACGGGCCGCCCTGTGGGACGAGGTGAAAGACCGGTTGCATGACAACGCACTGGGCTTATCCGGCGGTCAGCAGCAGCGGCTCTGTATTGCCAGGGCGTTGGCGGTTGATCCGGAAATTCTACTGATGGACGAGCCGACCTCGGCGCTCGATCCCAAGGCTACGGCCCGCATTGAAGACTTGATTGACGAACTCAGGGGCGATTACACGTTCATAATAGTGACACACAACATGCAGCAGGCGGCGAGAGTGTCCGATGCGACTGCTTTCATGTATGAAGGTGTGCTGATAGAGTTCGGGCAGACCAGGGAACTGTTCACTAAGCCTGCCCGGAAACAGACGGAGGACTACATAACCGGCCGGTTCGGCTGAGAGTACGGGAGAAAGATATATGACAACTCATCTTCGCAGTGAAATGGAAAGCCTCAAGAACCGGATGCTGGCGCTCGCCGCTCTGGTCGAAAAGCACGTGGCGCTGGCGGTCAAGGCCGTTGACGGGCGGGACGAGAAGACCGCAATGGAAGTGATAGAAAAGGACGTCGATATTGATCGCGCGGAAGTGGCCGTGGAGGAGGAGTGTCTGAAGCTGCTGGCGTTGCACCAGCCCGTTGCCGTTGACCTGCGGTTCATCGTGGCTGTTCTGAAGCTTAATAACGATCTGGAGAGGATAGGGGACCTTGCCGTCAATATAGCTGAGCAGGCTGTGTTCCTCGTAAGGTTGCCCGATGTGCCCATTCCCTTCGATTTCAACGGCATGGCCTTGAAGACCCGCGAGATGCTGAACCGGAGCCTGGACGCCCTGGTTAACCACGATGTGGACGAGGCGAATGCCGTATGCGCATCCGACGACGAGGTGGATACAATCAATCGCGGCATGTATGAGCAGGTGAAGATAGCCATGCGGAAGCACCCCGAACATATCGAAGCTCTGGTCCACCTGCTGTCCGTGTCAAGGCATCTCGAGCGGATAGCGGACCACGCCACGAATATAGCAGAGGACCTGATCTATCTCGTGGAGGGACGCATCGCCCGCCATATGCCGGATATTCCGCAATAGCTATCCGATGAACTTCCCGCGCGCCGTGTACTTGGTGTGCAGGAAATGATGGCTCTTGTGTCCGCACGGACCGTCGGTCAGATATTCATTGTAAAGGCGCAAGACGGCCGGATTCTCGTGGCTCTTCCTCGCCTTTCCCGCCTTGCCGTATGCGGCATCTTCGGCATATATGGCTCTTGCCCTGGCCTCGCGTATTTCGGGCGTGGTCGGGATCGGCTGGCCGCCGCCGCCCAGGCATCCGCCGGGGCATGCCATGAATTCGATGAAGTGGCACTCGCTGAACTTACCGCCCGCCTTGATATCCTCCATCACCTTCTTCGCATTGGCGGTTCCGTGCGCCACGCCGACCTTGACGGTCGCTCCCTTGATCCAGTTCCAGTCGGGAACCAGATGCTTGATGATATCAGGCACTGGTCCGGTAGTCTCGGGGAGCTTGAGCTCCACGTAGCGGCAGCCCTCGAAGCCGCGTACGGGTATGATGTCGGCGTGCTCGTAAATGTCCTCCACCTTCTTTCCCGTCACGAACTCCAGCACGGAGCGCAATGCGGCTTCCATCACGCCGCCGGTCGCGCCGAAGATCACGCCTGAGCCGCTCGCGGTTCCGAACGGATCGTCGAAGTCATCGTCAGGCATGTCCGGCAGGTTGATCCCGGCCTCGCGAATCATCTGCGCAAGCTCACGCGTGGTCAACCCGTAATCAACGTCCTTGAATCCGCTGTCCTGCATTTCGGGGCGGTTGCATTCGAACTTTTTCGCCGAGCACGGCATCAGGGCCACTGAAACGATGCTGGCCGGGTCAATCTTGTTTAACCCGGCGTACCAAGTCTTGATCAGAGCTCCGAACATCTGCTGAGGACTCTTGCATGATGAAACGTGCGGAAGATATTCAGGATAGAAATGTTCTATGTACTTCACCCAGCCCGGACTGCACGATGTGAACTGGGGCAGTGGCATGGACGCATCCTTCTCAACAAGGTTCTTGTACAGCCGCAGGACCAGTTCGGTGCCCTCCTCGATGATCGTGAGGTCCGCCGTGAAATTGGTGTCGAACACCTTGTCGAAACCGCACCTGCGTAACGCCGTGTTCATCTTCCAAGTCATGGGCGTGCCCGGCTCCAGGCCGAATTCCTCGCCGATTCCCGCGCGCGGGCTCGGGGCGGTCTGGATCACGACGTGTTTCGTGGGGTCGTCTATAGCCGCCCAAACTTCGTCCGTCGGATCGTTGGCTCGCAGCGCGCCGGTGGGGCAGCGGTTGATGCACTGCCCGCAATTGATGCATATAACCTCGCCGAGCGGCTTGTCCCTGTAAGTTGAAATCACGGTGTTGGCGCTGCGGCCCACGGCCTCGAGCACACCGACCTCCTGCAGATCAATGCACGTGCGTACGCACCTGCGGCACAGGACGCACTTATCCATGTCGCGTACGACTGAGTAGCTTGAGTTGTCAACCGTGTGTCTCGGCTTGTCCGGATGGCCGAACCGGAAGAAGTCCACCCCGTATTCCTTCGCAAGCGCCTGGAGCTCGCAGTTGTTGTTGCGCTGGCACGAATAACACTCGCCGTAGTGATCGGAGAGGAGCAGATCTATGATATGCCGCCTTGCGCGGCGCACGCGCGAAGAATGCGTCTTGACGTTGATAGTCTCCGTTATGGGATATGCGCAGCTCGCCTGCAGGGTGCGCTGCCCTTCGACCTCGACCACGCACACGCGGCACACGCCTGCAACGCACAGGTCATCGTGATGGCATAGCGTGGGAATGTGGATTCCCAGTTCGCGGGCCGCTTCAAGTATCGTGGTCCCGAAGGGCACCTTCGCCTTGTTGTCGTCAATGGTAATGGAAACAAGGGCGCCGATAGCATCGGTGTCTTCCGGCGCTTGTACCGTCTGCGGGCGCTGGCTTACAGGCGCGCGGCAGGCGCCGTCCGCGCATGGATTGGCTTTTTTCATCGAATTCTCCCGTGTGTTTGTAGGGTTCAAAGGGTTGAGCGACCCAGTATTTCATTTTCAAAATGCTTGACTATTGACAGGAACGCATTCGGACTGGATTGCCCCAGTCCGCACTTCGACGCCGCCTGCATTGTTTCACCGAGCGAGCATAGCTCATGCAGGTACTTGGCGGAACATTTGCCTTTTATGAGCATTTTCACACCATCGAGCAGTTTGACGTTGCCCAGCCTGCAAGGCGTGCACTGGCCGCAGGACTCGTCCACGAAGAATTCCAGAAAGTTCTCAGCCGCCTTGAGCAGGTCCCTGCCTTCTCCGAAGACAATAACCGATCCCCCGGTGGAGATGTCCTCGAAGCTGACTGCCCGCGAGAATTCGCTTTGGGGCACACAGTGCCCGGAGGCGCCTCCTATGACAACGGCTTTTGCGTTTGTCCCGCCGGATGCTTCCAGTATGGCGGAAATCGGCGTGCCAAGCGGAAACTCGTATACCCCCGGCCGCTCCACGTCTCCTGATATGCTGAGCATTTTCGGCCCCGCGGACTTTTCGGTTCCGACGGATTTGAACCATTCCAGACCCCGTGCGAAAATCGCGGCCGCCCACGCGAAAGTCTCTACGTTGTTGACAATGGTCGGCATGCCGTTGAACCCGGTGTTCACGGGGAAAGGCGGACGATTCCTCGCCTCGCCGCGGTGCCCCTCGAGACTCTCTATCAGCGCGGTTTCCTCGCCGCATACGTAGGCGCCTGATCCCATATGGATATGAATGTCAAATGAGAAGCCTTTCTTGCTGCGTATATCCTTGCCGAGCAGGCCCGATGCGTGGCGCGCCTTGATACGCTCTAGCAGCCCCTTCTTGAGATACGAGTATTCGCCGCGCAGGTAGATGATCCCCTCTTCGGCGCCGATCGCGTAGGCGGCGATTGTCATTCCCTCAAGCACAAGGTCGGGCCACTCGGCGAGTATCACCCGGTCCTTGAACGTGCCCGGCTCGCCCTCGTCCGCATTGCAGACGACGTATTTCCTTTCGCCGGTGGCCGCGGCCGCCAGATTCCACTTGATACCCGTCGGGAAACCGGCTCCGCCGCGGCCCTTCATCCCCGAGTCGCGGATGGCCGTTATCACGCCGACACGTTCAAGCTTCAATGCGGCTTCCAACCCCTTGTCGAGAGGTATCTTTGCCATCGTCATTTCATTTTGTATTGTCATATTGTGTGAGCCTCCTCATTTTGCGCGGCGTGCGATCCGAAAGTTGTTTCAAAACCGGCAATGATGTCATGCACCATATCCGGCGTGACCCGCGTGAAGACCTGCTCGTTGATGAGCATTGCCGGGCCCTGGTCGCACATTCCTATGCAGTTGGCCCATTCGAGCGTGAACCGACCGTCGGGCGTGGTTTCGCCGAACTTGATGCCGAGATCATTTTCGAGTTGCCGCGCGACGGCCTCTTTGCCGGCCATGTCGCAGCTGATCGTCTTGCAAAGGCGGATCACGAAACGCCCGTAATGCTTTTCCTTCAGAAATGTATAGAAAGTGACAACTCCGTAGACTTCCACGGGATGAATCCCGAGCAGGTCCGCCAGCACCTGCATGGCGTAGTCGCCTATGTACTGGTCCCGCTTCTGGATATCCTGAAGTATCGGGATTAAAGAGCTTCTCGTCGCGCCGTGTTTCTTGACCAAAGCGCGGACTTCCTGCTTGATCTTGTCTTGTCTGGTGTTAAGCATAACCTTGTGTCTCCGTTATTTTTTGAGAAATTCTTCAACCTTCTTCAGGAGCACGTCGGGCTTGACCGGCTTTTCTATGAAAGCGTTCACCGGCGTGATGGCATCGTTCGGACCGTACTTGAGGCCGGTGGCCTTGGAAATGGCCGACATGATGATAATCGGTCTGGAGAAACCCTTGCGCCTGAGCTCCTGGGCTACAACAATGCCGTCATCGGGCTCTTCCATCATGATGTCCAGGATCATCAGGTCCACACATCCTTCCATGGCCGCCCGGATTCCGTCCTCCCGGTTCCCGGCTGAAGCCGTCTCATGGCCCGCCTGATCGAGAATCATGCTCAACGATTCGACGGTGTCCTGATCGTCATCAACTATTAGAATTTTTGCCATAGCAATCTCCGTTTTTGGTTTTTCAACCCCGTTTTTTTTATTAGAACTTTGTTCATACATTATTTCACTCGGTGAGGCAAGAAATTTGTTGCTTCAAATTTCACTAATGGCTTCG
>JAGYMT010000075.1 GCA_018400335.1 Kiritimatiellia bacterium
GCCCCTCCAAGCGTTAGTGCATTCGTCATCGCATCCCGGTCCCAGCCGTCAAACGACCCTCCGATGAACCGCACGTCCCCCGGTTCAGCCCGCGCCAAAATCACGACAGCCGCGAAAAGAATAACCTGCGCCAGCGTTTTTATTACCGCCTTCATGCGTTGTTTCCGTCCTTCCAAGGGGTATCCGGCGCCCGGGATATCGCCTGGAATAAGCCAGGGCGCGACCATAAAGCCCCCGAGATCATCCCTCTGGGTTTCACCTACGGATCTACCCCGGACGGCGCCGAGCGCACGCCGCGCCCGCCCGTGTTGTTTTGCCGGATTTCCGATGCCTGTGCGGCGTACATACGCTCCGAAATGCGTATATCATCACCGCCGTTCCAACGACCGCCGCGAAATCCGGCGCCAGTTGCCGTTGTTCCCGGCCAAGCCGATGCGTTCGCATTGCCGGTGGCGGTCAACACCCCGTCGCCGTGCAATCCGGTGAAGTTGCGTCCCGTCGCGTGCCCAACCGTCACAATCCGCTCCTGCACGTTCCCGCTCAGTTCCATGATACCCCAGTACGAGGCGCCCGCCTGTTCGCGCGTACTGCCGGCCTTCGCAAAGATCCCCGCCCTGCACGGTCCCTGAAGATTGCCATTGTAACAGATGTTTGCGCCCGACGGGTTCGCGGTTGAGGCTCCAGACCCGTCGCTGGTCTCACTCGTGATAGCCGTCGGCAGGGTCGTGTTCCCCCACACATACTCGCTCGGCGTCGGCTCCATGGGACCGCGGCAGGCCTTCTCGAACTCCAGCTCCGTCATCGGCCGCAAGCCGGACCAGTCCGCGAAGGCCGCCACGTCCGTCCATGCTAAATAGTTGCATGCCCGGTCCGGAGCATCCGTGGTGAAGGCGGGATACGCGCCCGTGATCCTCATGCGCATGCTGTTGAAATTGCCGGGATTTCTGTTGGAAGCCTGGCTCGCGGTCAACGCGTTCAGAAAGTCTTTGTACTGCCCCTGCGTGATCTCGTACTTCATGCAGTAAAACGCAGCATATCCCTTTGGGAAAGCCGCCAGGACCGGGCCGGCCCGGTCTCCAGGGATGCCGCCGCCATCGTTACGGTAATAGAGGCTCCCCGCGCTGTCGGCTACGGCGATATCGGATTCACTAGTGATCTCGAACGGATCATTTGCCGTGCCGCCTGCGTAGAATCGGTTGGCTTCCGTGCCGCCCGATCCCACCTTGAAGCCGCCCTCGGCAACATACACCATCTCCACAGCGAACGCCTGCACCTTCACCGTGTCGGTCTTGACCAGCCCGTTTGCGGCGAAATTCCACACCGCCTGCACGTTCGTCACCAGAATTGTGCCGGCTCCCTCGCCCGAGCGGCGCACGAACAGGCCCATCCGGTCAACGGGCACGATCATTTCAATCGGCGTCCCGACACCGGCGTCGTACCCATCCGGATTGCTCCCCGTTCCCTCCAGCGTGACATGCTCCCACTCCGACCGGTCGTCGGGCAGAACCTTAAAGAACAACCACGCCGCATCGTGGTTGAGGTTGGTATACCGCCAGGAGTTCTCCCACGAAATGTCGAACTTGACACGGGCGCATGTCTCATTCCGTCCCATCACCGTCACGTTTGTGATCTGCAGGTTGTTCGCCCGGAGGCTTGCGGTGGACAATGAAAGCAACATCGCTATCGTTACGCTTGCCCCTAGCCTGTTCATCGTCCGCCTCCTGTTTTTATGATTTACTCACTCCCACGCCTGCCAGTTGCGGAAAACATCAGGCTGCTTCAAGGCGTGTATTTCGAAATGGCGGGCGCCGGGCAACAGCGGGACCATCAGTGTGCCGTCCATCACGCCGGGCAGATAGGTCGCGCCGTCATCCAGCCGCAGCTCGGGCATCACCCGCAGCCCGGGCGGAAAGGAGAGCAGCACGAAGCGGCCTTGTCCGGCGCTTCGCCCCACTATATGATCGTGATGGTAGACCAACTCGTACGGGCCGGCGCCGTCGTGCGCCTGAGCCTTGCCGAATCCGACGGCCTCGCCGTCGAGCAGCGCCAGCCGCGTCCAGCCTTCGGCCCGGTTGACCTCGACGCCGCCGCGCCGTCCGCGGAAGGTCACGCCGTCGGCATTGAAGTCGAGCGGCGTTTCGCTCTCAAAGGCGTAGGCCACGCCATCGTCCCACTCCTGTTTCCGCACCCCGGGTTGAACGGCGACTATGTCGCCGCGATTCGGAGTCAGCGCGAAGGATATCTTTGTCTTCTCCTCTGGAACCTCGATCACGTGCTGCCGGTCAATGCCCTTCAGGGGAACAACCCTCACCGCAGGCGCGGAACCGCGCAGCGTCACGCCGCGATAGCGAACCTCGCCAGGCCCCTCGGCGAGCACGAGGTGGACCTCGTCGGGATAGACGCGCACCGCGCCAGCCATGCCCTCGAAAGCGACATCATCGCTATTGAAGCGGAAAGACGCCTTACCGGCGAAAACGTAATCCGTTCCCTCGCTGGTGACAATTTTCATCACGCCGTCGGCGAGCGTCTCGTAGACAGGCGGCTTCTCATCCGGCATACAGGGATAGAGCGCCACGGTGATATCCTGCCCGGCCGCTATAGGTCCGAAACTGCTCACCGCGAAAACCTCGCGCGGCGGGCGGGCTGTTTCGCCCGGCTTGGGCCGTTGCTCCGTGATGACAGGCGAGCCGGCGCGAACCCAGTTGTCGGCAGCCGGCGCCCATAGAGGCCCGGTGTTGCCGCCCTCGCGCGTCTCCCCCGCGACGGCAACCGGCGCCAGGAACCGCACATCGAGGCGTTGGCCGGCGGGCGCGGTGTAGACTAACCCATGTTCTCCTGCCTGAACACGTGTTTTATCTCCCATCGTGCGCAACGTCCAGAAGGTCGGTTCAAGCGACGCCTTATCGCCGTTAAGCGGGATTCCGCCTTCGCGGAAAACGAAATAGTTGGGACCATCGGCGCGTTTACCCTTGAGAAAAAGAATCTGGCGCGTCCAGCGCTGCGGGCCGAAGTCGGCCAAACCGCGCAGGTAGTCCATGGAGTCGGAAAGACTGTGCGCATGCACCTGCGAGACCGGCCCGCCGCCCGGCCAGCCGCCGTGCCCGGCGCGCGTGCCGAAGCGGACGCGGTTGTGCCAGCCGAACTGGTCGTACATATCCTTGTACTCTTTGTTGAAGATCGCGTAGCCGAACAGGCTTGCGGTGACGAATGGCGTCCCCTTGGAGTATAAATAGAAGTCGCCCTGGTTGGCGTCCGAGTGGCTCCAGGTGTAGCCCTGGCGGTAGGAAAGCCAGGTCTCGTTCGTATCGCCGGGGTGCGCGCGCAAGCTGGCGCCGAAGCCAGGCAGCCACACGCTCCGCAGCTCGCTCGGCGTATAGCCGGCGGGCAGATCACGTAATAGGTCGGCGTGCATGACCGTACGCGGTTCGAAGCCGGCCCCGTGCTGCTCGCTCATGGGCTGCCCGAGTTGATTCCACCCCCAGACCAGGGAGCGCGCGAGGTCGGGGTCAAAGTCACGCACCAGGCCGGCCGCGGCCATCCAGCCCGTCAGAATGGCCTGCCCCTCGTGGCCCCAGCCGGGCAGGGTTCGGGCGCCAAAGCGCGGATCTGGCGGCGAGAGCAGATGCGTTGCGAAACGGTACGACTGCGCCGCCAGGCGCGCGGTTGTCTCGTCAAGCGCGCCGGTGTTCCATTGCGTCAGAGCGGCAAAAAGCGCCCAATGACTGCCCATAAGATAGGTGATAGACTCCGCCCACGCTCCGCCCGGCGCGACGTTCAGCGCCAGCTTATAACGAAGGTATTGCGAGGAAACATCAAGCCAGCGCTTCGCCATCGGGTGGTCCGGGATCAGGCTGGCGGCCGGCGTAATGGAAAAGAACTGACACATGGGCATGCTGGGGTTGCCCAGATGGGTCATCGAACCGCGCGGCTGAAAGTCCGGCTCGCTTATCATATAGCACCACAGAGCCGCCTGGCGGCGCAGGGACTTGCGCTGCTCGTCGCTGAGCTTCGGGCTGGAGAGCAGCTCATCCACGTCGTGCACCCAGCCGATGGCCTGAAAGTTGCGAAAGAAATCCATGCCGCCGTTCCAGTAAAGTCCCCCCTCCCACATTTTGAGCGCCCGCGCGCCCGCCCCTGATGTGCGGGCGTACAGATCGGCTCGGCGCTTGTCGTCGTCGTTGAAGTACAACTGCTGACACAGCACGTCATCCGCGGGATGTTCGGCCAGGCGGGGTTTGAGGCGCTCGACATGCTCACGATTGGTGGCCAGCCGCGGGTAGGTAACGCGCTTGTCTTCCGGCCAGTCCAAAATCCAGTCCTTGTAGTCGTTGAGGGTGATGAAGCCCTCCTCCCAACGGAAAGGATAGAGCGTGTCGTGGTATTGCAGCGGCCCGGCCACCAAGGCCCATTGGCGGCGGCCAAAGGTGTAGGGCAGCTCCGGGTCGTACTCGCCAGTGTGCACGTTGACCTGCCAGTGCGGGCCCGCGCCCAGCGGCCAGTGCATGGCCACGTCGCCGCAGGCGAAGCTGCGCACCGGCTTATATTGCTGCGGACCGTCCTGACGCCAGTTGCCCGGATGCATGGGCACCACCGCCAGGAAGGGGATGCGCGACCGATCCGCCGGACGAATCGCCGGCGCGTTTTCAGCGGGCTGATCCTTGAGAATTTCGGCCAGCTCGGCGGGCGGATTGGCCGCAAGCGTTTGCGTCTGGAACAGGCCGATATAGCGCTGGTGCGGGCCGCCCCAGGGCACCCAGGCTTCAAGCAGATAAAGGTCGCTTGCCGGCTGGTCATATGACACCCGCTTAAAGCCTAACTTAGCGCCGGACGGGCCGCCGACCACATCGCGGTTGATCTCGGCATCCGTAGGAAAGCCCAGCGCCTCGAACAGTCTGGCCATCGCCGGGGCCGGAGGCGGCGCGGCCGAACGCGCGTCGAACTGCCAGAACGAAGCATCCGGCTTCCAAGCGTCCTTTTGCCAGCCGCTGGTCAGTGAGATTACAAGCTGCCACTGTGACGCATCAGGCAGATTGTTTGTGATATCAGTGTGGAGCCAGGGCTGCCAGCCCGTCATCCGTTGCCACTCTATAGCGTCAGGCTGCGGCGGCTTGAAGTCGTAACGCTCGTCGAAGCGAATGGCTGGGTCGCCGGCCAAAAGGCGCACGGTCATCTCGTACGAACGGTCGCCGTCAAGGACATAGCGTACGCCGGCTTCCATGAAGAGCGGACCCTGTTCGACAAGCTCGACCGCGCAGCTCAGCACGCGTGGAGCGATTTCGGAGCTCGCGCTTCGGAAGTAGCTGCCGCCCACCCATCGGCCGTCGGCCAGGCGGACGCCCTGGATCGGGCCGGGCGCGGTCCCTGCCTGTGCCTGGCGGCCATACTGAGCCACCATGGCCTGGTGGGCGGCCGTGGCGAAAGCCAGTGGCGGATCGAACACCTGAGTCCCCGCCCTGGGGAGACGCACTGCGGTCACTCCGTTATCGAGCGTCAGAAAATCATCCTCCGTCACCTTGCCGGCGGCCGGCGGCACGCCCGCCTTCGGAGCTTCGGGCAGCAGCTCGAAGCGGTATCTTGCGTTCTTAGGTAGCGCCGCCATGAACGATAGCCGCGCCGAGACAATAGCGCCGTCTTCCGTCAGGCGCGTTCGAGACAACTGGAAGGGCGCTTCCTCGCCGGTCGCGGAGTCTACAAGGCTAATGGCATCGGGCTTCGCCGGAGCGGAGAGCTTGATGGGAGCGGGCATATCAAAGCGGGCCGGGGCGTCGGATTGACTGCTTGTACTAGGACCCCTGATTTCATACGTCACCATCGTATGGGGCCAATCGCGACCCATGTGCTCATCGGTTTCAAAGACAGCAAGGGGAGCCGCAGCCAAGCCGGATCCGGAAGCAATGCAACACAAAACGCTCGTAACACCATGGAGACAACGCATTTTTTTCATTAACAATCCTTTCGTATCACTTGTGGTTTCATCACGTCGTTATTTCCCAAGTTGCCTCGTTAAACCGACCTTGCATGTTTCATCCGGGCAAACCGAGGAGCCGGGACCGTCCTCACGGCGCACCAAGCGCAAGGCCGCATCAGGCTCACGGGCCGGCTTCCCATCCATGCGAGATATCAGTAAATTCACGAGCGCTTGCGCGTGTTCCTCCGGATCGTTCTCCAGGACTGTAACCGGAAACGGATATGACATTGGAATACCACGATTCCCGTGAGTTACAACTCTCAATTGCTCCGGCACTTTCAATCCTATTTCCCGAATCGCAATGGCGACGTCAGAAAAGAACACATCATCGGTAATAAGCAATCCGTCAGGCTTGACCTTCGATGAGCGCCAAACGTCTCGAAAACATTCCCAACCTGCTCCGGATTTACAGGGATGATGGCCCAAGCTGAGCCATCCCCGCAAAGGCTCGATTCCAACGGATTGCAACTCTTCGCGAAACATTTGCTCGGACAAAGCTGTTTCCCAGCCAATCAGCGCCGGCCGACAACAACCGCATTCAATCAAAACGCGCGTTCCGAGCCGAATCAATTCGGACACGGCCGATATCTCGGGGGACTCGTTTTCATTCGAGACTCCCACGCTCGGTATGCCAAGCTCTTCGCACAAATCCAGTTTCGCGGATTCCGCCGAGGAAAGGGCGATAATTCCATCGAGATTTGACGCACGAATGTCATTCAGAAGATTCCATGGCGCAAGAGGTCTATAATCCCAAGGTTCACAAGGCCCAGCATATAGAGTAGCGTAAATGTCGGCGTCACGCAAAAAGCGCAATGCGTGATACATGACATAACGTCCATAGTTGGGCGCGTTCGGATGAGTGATGTCGCCTGAAGTGAAAATACCCACACGCAGTCGCGAAGCATCCTCCGTAACATAAGCTCCATCGCCCTGACGAATCACCACAAATCCAGCCAGCGAGAGACGATGCATCGCTTCACAAACGGTATTGAGGCTGGCTCCAAGCTCTTGCGCCAGCACACGTACCGGAGCCAAACGACTCCCCGGAGCATAATTTTTGCGCATATGCTTGCGCAAAACAACCGTGGCCGACTGCACCCTTGTGATGTTTAGAATTTTCTTCACCACAAATCGAGATCCCGTTTTTATGTCACCGCCTCATTGCCGAGAAACCGCCATAACAAACAAAAAAACCACGCGCCGCCTACCAACCGATCACCCTCTTCCTCTGGGAGATGGAAGTGACGAGGGTTGGCGAAGTCATTAGGTATATATTGTTTCAAACACTACATGAGTGAAAATAAAAAGTCAACACTTAATGTGAATTATGCTCAGAATGCTTTCGGCGGAATGGTGCACGGGGCGGGGATCGAACCCGCACGACATTTCTGTCATTAGCCCCTTAAA
>JAGYMT010000076.1 GCA_018400335.1 Kiritimatiellia bacterium
TGTTTCGGGCGGTCATAATTAGAATCGCTGCTGTGAGGCTTTCGCTACTTGCAAGCCTTTCGCTTCTTGATTCTGATATAGAAATTCCGTAAGTCACTCAGCACTCTGAGGACTTTTTCAATCTTTGACATCTCGATCCTCCAGCTTTTCTATATCGGCTTCATCTTGCTTGCTGCCTCTCAGCTTCTTCATCCAGATCAAATCGTCCTTGTTTGCAAGCATCACTTTTCCGGCCGCGGATTGATCTGACAGGCTTCTCTCAATGATCTTCTCATGAATCTCTTGTATTCGATGCCTGCTTCATTCAGCTTTCGGATCAAGGCGAAAAATTCTCGATACAGTTCCATTGCTTGTTCTCACGCTTTATTGAAGGATGGGCTGTTTTATGCAAAAGCATCTTTTTCCGCATCCGAAAAAAAGCAGAACGCATTTTCTATAATGTCGGCTCTCTTGGCGAGCGTTCTGTTTGCTCACTATATTGAAGCAAATCCGACCGGATGTTGCAACCTGGAATTTTTGATCCTTGACATCAGCAAGGCGATATGATTTACGATATGTAGATGGCGGGATGTTTGTGTGTTTCCTTTGTTACGGCGGGATGGTATGACTGTTGATGAATCCGCGGGGCAATCGTTAAATAGTGTGCGGGCGCGCTCCGTTCCTCTATGGGTGGCGGCGCTTTGCCTCATGATTTCACTTGCCGGGATCGTGGATCACGATCTATGGACGCCGGACGAGCACAGGGAGGCTGCCATAGCCCTCAGCATGAGCAGGAGCGGGAATATCGTGGTGCCGGAGCTCGCCGGTCAGCCCTTCGTGGAAAAGCCGCCTCTTTACTACATGCTTGCCGTTTCGGCGATTTGGACTCTTGGTCCTGTTCTTGGCAACATCGCCGCGCTCCGATTGGTCTCCGCCTTGCTGGGGCTCGGCGCCATTGGCATGACCTGGCTTATCGCCAGGCGCATCATTGGCCGCCGGCAGGCTGATATAGCAGCTCTCACCCTTGCCACAATGCCGGGCTTTATAAACGTGACGCACTGGCTGCTTGTTGATAATGCGCTTCTCTTCTTCATCGTGGCCTCGTTGTGGGCGTTTGCCGAGGCATACTACGGGGGGCGCGGTAGGTTCCTGCCGCTCGCCGGTCTATTCCTTGCCGGCGCGTTCCTCTCCAAGGGGCTGATTGGCATTATGATAACGGGCTTGGCCTGGATCGGGCTGATCGCGCCCTGTCTGGCGGGCCGCGGCAAGGTGCGCCTCTTTACCGCGAAATGGATGGTCCTGCATCTGGCCGCACTGGCGGCGTTTCTGCTGCCGTCACTCGCCTGGGTTCTGGAGTTCCGATCCGTTGGCGGCCCGGAGCTGTGGCACGAGTGGTTCTGGGAGAATCATTTCGGCCGTTTCGCCGGTCATACCGAACACCTCGGGCACATCAACGGGCCTTTCTATTATGTTGACAGACTGATCGTCTATACGCTGCCTTGGACGGCGGCGCTCATCTATTGTGTATACGGACTCTTCACCCGATGGAAATCGAAAGAATACCTCAAGCACCCGTGGCCGTTTCTGCTTGCGTGGGGATTCGGCGGCATCTTGCTTCTGAGCCTCTCCTCGACGAAGAGGGATATCTACATGCTGGGCCTTCTTCCGGCCTTTGCGATGATGGGGGCGATGGGCCTGAAATTTATGCAGGAGAAACATGCGGACTTTGAAAAAGCCCTGAATGCGGAGATCAGCGATGTTCCGGTGCGATGGGTGAGGGCTGTTCTCGTTGCCTGGTCATGCCTGGTCCTCGTCATACTGGCAGTTGCCGCGTTGGCGCCCATCCTGATCCCTGCCGTCAGCCTGCTCGCCCCGGACGCCTTCGACAAGGTCGGCGGTTTAGCGGTTGGATGGAAGATGCAGAACACAGTGGCCTTGGTCGCGCTTTTTCTGCTGATCGTGCTCATGACGAGAAAAAAAATGCCGTTCCTGCATCGCTGGTTCGCGGTCACGGGCGCGGGGTATGTCTTCCTGCTGGCCGCGCTCATTCCGGTGGTGGATGGCGTGAAGAGCTACGATTCGGCCTTTTTCGACATGGCGGCGGACTCCGCTTCGGGAGCCGGGGAGACCGCTCTGTGGCGTCCGGATGAGACGACGCTTGGCGGGTTTTATTTCTATTGCGACTTGATCTTGCCGACTGTCTCCGATATAGATGAGCTGGTTTCAATACTTAACGGGACGCATCCGCGGTTCACAAGCGTGGTTGTTTCCGCAAAGAACTTTCCGCCGGGGGACCGGGAGCTTCCGGCTTGGTCGGCGCTTGCGACTTCCCGGATGGGGCCAAGGCGCGCCCTCCTGCGAATCGCCGGAGATGACGCTCAATGAGGTTAATATGAGAAAAGAATTTCTTCCGTTTTCGCGTCCCTGCATTTCCGAGGAGGAGATAACTGCCGTATGCGACGTTCTCCGTTCCGGTTGGATCACCACAGGCGCGCATGCCGCCAGGTTCGAGGAGGAGTTCGCCGCCTATGCCGGAGCCAAGAGCGCGGTCGCGCTTTCCTCAGCCACGGGCGGGATGCATATCCTTCTCAAGGCGCTTGGCATCGGGCCGGGCGACGAGGTGGTGACACCCTCCATGACATGGGTTTCAACAGTCAACATGATCGTACTCGCCGGGGCCAAGCCGGTGTTTGTTGACGTTGATCGAGATACGCTGATGATGCGGCCTGATACCCTGGCCGAGGCGCTGACCGATCGGACCAGTCTGATAATACCCGTTCATTTCGCCGGCGCGCCCGCCGATATGGATCCGATCCGCGAAATTGCCGCATCGAGGGGGATCGCCGTGGTTGAGGATGCCGCCCATGCGGCTGGAACGGAATACAGGGGGCGCGGAATAGGGTCGGTCGGAACCGCGGTGTTTTCGTTCCATCCGATCAAGAACATGACCACGGGCGAGGGCGGAATGCTTTGTTCCGACGATGCGGCGCTGCTTGACCGGGTTCGCACCCTTAAATTCCACGGACTGGGAAAAGATGCATTTGACCGCAGAACCCACGGCCGCGCGCCGCAGGCGGAAGTTCTGGAGCCGGGCTATAAGTACAATCTCACCGATATCGCGGCGGTGCTCGGCCGCAGCCAGTTGGTGAGGCTCGATGAGTTCAACCGGAAGCGCACTGAGCTGGCAATGCTTTACAGGGAACGGCTCCGTGAAATCGAGGCCGTTATCCCGCTCGAAAGCCCGCGCTATCCCGCGCGCCACGCATGGCACCTTTTCATCGTCCGGCTCGATACCGAACGGGCGGGAATGGACAGGGATTTGTTCATGGAGAGGCTGAAACAGAAGAACATCGGAACCGGCATGCACTTCAAGGCGGTTCATCTTCAGAAATTCTACAGGGAGAGAATGGGCTTCGAGAGGGGAAGCCTGCCTGATACCGAGTGGAACTCGGACAGGATCTGCTCCCTGCCGCTCTTTCCGGATATGACCGAGGCTGATGTTGACGACGTGGTCGAAGCTATCAGGGATGTTCTGGCGTGATGCGGATGTATGGTGTCGGGATACGGATGCCGGAGCGGCGTTGGTGTTCAGAAGGTACTGTCAAAAATTGAATGGCAAAGATGAAAATGGGGAATCGGTTGACGAGAACGGCGACGAGAGCGGATAACGAGTGGGGATCATCCCCTCGTCCACCGTTATCGTCGTCGTTATCGTCAACCGAAATAGATGGGAAACAGACAGGAAAACGGGGAAGAAAGCCTCAAAGCGGCCTAAACGAGAGAGGACTGCGATGACAGATGATGCGAAATCCGCCGGAACCGTTGATAAAAGGCCTGCGTCAGTGTCGGTTGTTATTCCCGTCTTCAACGAGCTGCAGAATCTCAAGCCGCTCATCGAGCGAACGCTGGCCGCGTGCCGCGAGCTGAACCGTCCCTTCGAAATATTGCTGGTGGACGACGGAAGTGCCGATGGTTCGGCGGAGGCGATCACCAAGGCCGCCTCGGAATACCCCGGCGAAATTCTCGGCGTTATCCTGAACAGGAACTACGGACAGCACGCGGCCGTGATGGCCGGGTTTGCGCAGTCCAAGGGCGGGATCGTGGTGACCCTCGATGCCGACCTGCAGAACCCGCCCGAAGAAATCGGCAAGCTCGTGCGGAAGATGGACGAGGGTCCGGATGTTGTCGGCTCAATCAGGGTGCCGCGCCACGATCCTGTTTTCCGCAAGTTCTCGTCGTATCTTATCAATAAGGTGACGGCGACGGTTACGGGCGTGGTGATGCACGATTACGGCTGCATGCTCCGGGCCTACCGCCGACACATAGTGCTGGCCATGCTGGAATGTCACGAGCGCAGCACCTTTGTTCCGGTTCTTGCCAACAGCTTTGCCCGCAGAACCGCCGAGGTGGAGGTCAGCCATTCGGAGCGGCCCGCCGGGACGTCCAAGTACGGGCTGTGGAAGCTTGTCAATCTCCAGTTTGACCTGCTCACGAGCATGACCACACTGCCGCTGCGCCTCATGAGCATTATCGGCGCGATCGTCTGCGTTCTCGGCGTGGCGTTCGGCCTGAAGATCCTCATCCTGCGCCTGATCTTCGGATCCGAGTGGGCCGCCCAGGGCGTGTTCACCCTTATGGCCATCTTGTTTATCCTGGTGGGCGCCCAGTTCGTGGCAATGGGCTTCCTGGGTGAGTATATCGGGCGGATTTATCAGGATGTCCGCGCAAGGCCCCGGTATTTCGTTGATTCGGTGGAGGGGCGGAGTCGGCTTTCCTGACGCCTTTTCATTAATACTTACGGGAGTGCTATGAGTAAATCGCTGATTATCGCCGAAAAACCGTCCGTAGCCCGTGATATAGCCGCGGTCCTTCGCGGGTTCACCAAAAAAGGGGATTTCTACGAAAGCGACACGTATGTCCTTTCATCGGCAATAGGGCACCTGCTCGAGCTCGACGTCCCGCCGGAGCACAAGGTCGTGAGAGGGAAGTGGACCTTCGCCAAGCTGCCCGTGATCCCCCCGTCTTTCGATCTGGCCCCGATCGAGAAGACCGAGGTCCGGCTCAAGCTCCTTCTCAGGCTGATCAAGAGGAAGGATGTTGACGGCCTGATTAATGCATGTGACGCCGGCCGTGAGGGCGAGCTGATCTTCCGGAATATCGTCCGCTACGCGGGAACCAAAAAGCCCATACGCCGCCTCTGGCTCCAGTCAATGACCCCGGCCGCCATACGCGAGGGGTTCGAGAAGCTCCGGTCGGACGAGGTGATGCTGCCGCTGGCCGCGGCCGCCGTGTGCAGGACCGAGTCCGACTGGCTGGTCGGGATCAACGGCACGAGGGCGATGACGGCCTTCAACTCCAAGCTCGGCGGCTTCCAGCTCACCACGGTGGGGCGGGTGCAGACCCCGACGCTCGTGATGATAATAGAACGCGAGGAAGCAATCCGGAAATTCAATCCGCGCGACTTCAGCGAGCTGATGGCGACCTTTCGCGCGGCAGCCGGCGACTATCAGGGCCGCTGGTTCGATGAGGGGTTCTCAAAGGGCTCAGACGAGGATGCCAGACCGGAGCGGATATGGGATGCTGCCAGAGCCGAGGCCCTGGCGGCGAAGTGCGCGGATAAGCCCGGCGCCGTGACGCAGGAGACTAAGCCGAGCACCAAACTTTCGCCGCTTCTTTTCGATCTGACCTCGCTCCAGAGAGAGGCCAACAGCCGCTTCGGCTATTCGGCGAAACACACGCTCCAGGTCGCCCAGTCGCTTTACGAGCGGCACAAGGTGCTGACTTACCCGAGGACCGATTCGAGGGCGCTTCCCGAGGATTACCCCGCAACGGTGAAGAAGATTCTCGGCGCACTCGGAGGAACAGTTTACGGCAGCTTCGCCGGCGCGATTCTCAAGGAGGGCTGGGTTCATCCGAATAAGCGGATCTTCAACAACGCCAAGATATCGGACCATTTCGCAATCATCCCGACAGGCCAGTCGGCCAAGACGCTTCGTGACGATGAGGCCAAGATATACGATATGGTCACACGCCGGTTTCTTGCCGTCTTTCACCCGGCCGCCGAGTTTCTGATCACCACCCGGATAACACGGGTTGAGGGCGAGCCTTTCAAGAGCGAGGGAAAGATTCTGGTTAAACCGGGCTGGCTCGCCATCTACGGTAAGGAGGCGCAGTCTGACGACGATTCCCCGGTGCTGGCCGCCGTTCAGCCGGGAGAGTCCGTTCAGACCGTGGCTATGGAAATCGTCAATTCCCAGACCAAGCCGCCCGCGCGGTTCACGGAAGCCACTCTGCTGTCGTTGATGGAGGGCGCCGGCAAGCTGGTTGACGACGATGAGCTCCGCGAAGCTATGAGCGCCAAGGGCCTCGGAACACCGGCCACAAGAGCATCCATTATCGAGGGGCTCATAAGGGAGAAATACTTGCTGCGGAACGGCAAACTTCTCCAGCCCACGGCAAAGGCATTCTCCCTGATCACCCTGCTGCGCGGTCTGGATATTCCGGAACTGTGCTCGCCGGAACTGACCGGCGACTGGGAGTTCAAGCTGAGCCAGATAGAGCACAATGAACGGGACTCGCGCGATTTCATGCAGGAAATCGCCGGGATGACGCGCAGCATTGTGGAGAAGGCCAGGAGTTACAATAACGACACTATCCCCGGCGATTTCGGAGTTATCAAGGTGCCGTGCCCCAAGTGCGGCGGCGTGATTAATGAGACCTACAGGCGGTTTCAGTGCGCATCCTGCGATTTTGCGGTTTGGAAGATCCTCGCGGGGCGCCAGTTCGAGGTGTCCGAGATGGAGGATTTGATAGAGAAGAGGCTTATCGGTCCGCTCGATGAGTTCCGCAGCAATAAGGGCAGACCCTTTTCAACCATGGTCAAGTTGAGCCCGGAGTTCAAGCTCGAATTCGATTTCGGGCCCGGCGGCGCTTCCTCCGATAATGGCGAGCCGGTGGATTTTTCAGGGCAGGAGCCGCTGGGCAAGTGCCCGAAATGCGGTGCGCGCATCTTCGAGCACGGGCCGAGCTACGTATGCGAGAAGGCCGTGGGCGCGGAAAGAACGTGTGATTTCCGGTCCGGCAAACTCATCCTCAAGCAGCCGGTTGACCGTGCGCAGATGGCGAAACTGCTCGTCAGCGGCAGGACCGATCTCCTGCAGGGGTTTGTCTCCAAAAAGGGGCGCCGGTTCAGGGCTTTTCTTGTTGTCAATGCCGACCGGAATGTCGGTTTCGAGTTCACGAAATCAAAAAAAGCGGAAAAGGCTGAAGCCGCTGCCAGGCAGGCAGCGGACGACAAAGCTGCGGCTTCCGCGGAGCCACCCGCCGCGGAATCTTGATATGGGGGCTTCAACGCGAGCAGCCAGCGTCAGGCCGGGACCTCCTTGAGG
>JAGYMT010000077.1 GCA_018400335.1 Kiritimatiellia bacterium
TGGCTATCTTGTATTGTATTTCAATGAGTTACATATGTTCTCAGAGACAAGGGGGAACCTCTTCTTGTGGGTTACCTGAACCCCGAACCCTGAACCTTCCCCCCCCTCCATTCGGACCACTATTCCGCGCGTGTTCCGTGGCGGGTGGTCAGCGTGTAGCGGAACTCCTGCTTCGAGCGGCCAGCAAGGGACAGCGTGAACTTCACAGTGTCCAGATCAACCTTCTCGTAGACCCCGCAGTCGCCGTCTTTCACGAGATCCCAGCGCGGAGTGGGAAAATTGCGGGTGATCTCGACCTTGGCGGGGATAGCTCTCGTGTTCCTGGCTTCGATCTTGTACTCGCGGATTTCGTCCCACCCGGAGATGTTGCCCTGGTTGTTGAACTGCACGTTCTCCATCCTGTAGTTCATCACCTTTGGCTCGACGATCACATTCTGAACCGCGCCGAGGTTCAGCTCGACATCCTCGTCAACCGGAATGTATTTGAACTCCGACCGGCCCTCGTAACCGAGGTCGCCGCTTTCCGCCGCGACGGTCCTGAACACGCTTATCGTGCCGCCGGGGATCGGAGTTGTCCCGAGCTTGTGTTCCTTGTCATTCTTGAAGCTGAGGAAATGGAAGACGGACGCGCCGTATCGCTCCTCCTCGAACTTATAGAGGTTCACGACCGGTATCCCGTCCTGATCAAAACTCGGGAGCCGCTTTGACCATCCGTTCGGTATGGTCTCCTTACCCTCGATGGTGTAGAGAAAGTACTCGCTCAGCCCCTCCTTCGTGACCTCCTTGACCATTTGAGCCCTGTCGATGGCCTTAGACTCGGCCGCAGCCACCTCGCGCCTCGTCATTCTGCCTTCCAGCATGGGAGCAGGCTTCGAGGCGGACACCGGGTACTGCCCGGGCCGACCGTAGGGATATTGGCGCCGGGCCAGTTCGGCGATCCTGTCGAGGATGTGGACCTTGCCGACGATCAGTCGCGTCTGCGCGTTCTCGTAGTCCTCGCCGCTGTTATTGGTCACCCGCACGTAGGCCTCCAGGCGCATGTTCTTCTCATCGGGCGAGAGGATGCCCATGTAGAACGCACGCCACGACAGGCCGCTGGTGAGATAGCTTATCTCGACCGGCACATTGCCGCTCAGCTCGCTCATAATCCGCCAGAGCCCGAGATTTTGAACCCGCGGCGGATAGGTCAGCTCGAATATGTTGATCTTGTCCGCGCTGCCCTTTGCGAGCATTTCGAGGCTGGTGGGATCAATGAGAGTGTTCTCCCACGAGAACTGCAGTCGGTTGAGCCCCGTCTTGACGGTCAGCATCCGCTGTTCGCGGACCAACGTGAGGTCGGCGGAATTGTATATCGTGAGCTGCACGCTGTCGCGCGTCGGCAGCGTCACCAGGTCAACCTTCGCGCGGACCGGCGATGACGCCAGCGCGAGCCCCGCGATTATCATTAGCGTTCTTTTCATTATTTTCTTCCTTTCTTTCATGGCGCTATCTCAGGACCGAGGCGCGCTCCATGCCCGGCCGTATGTTGCGGCGGAGGAACTGCATCTCCAGCTTCTGCTTGCCCTTGGCGGGAAGCTCAATCTCGAACTCGAGCGTCTCGGCATCCTTGCGTGTGTACTTCAGACTGCACGATTTCATCTCCCACTCGCCGGGGATATGCTGAATCATCGTCAACTTGGCGGGTGAATCTTTGAAATTTTCGATTTCAGCCGTGATGGTCTCGTCCTGATCATACAGGACCACATTCCCGCTGTTGTTCTTCCTGATGTTCACCTGCCGCTGGTTCATCTGGCGCTGGGTGACGACTATGTCGCGGCTGTCGCCTATGTAGACTTCCATCTTCTCGCCCACGGGCACGAGGCCCGTCACATCCTCGCCGAGAAAGATGGTGCTTCCGTGTCCGTCGTCCTGGAACAGGCGCACCTTCCCGCCCCACAGTGCGAATTGGCCGAGTCCGCTTTCAGATGAATTCTCGATCTTATAGCTCACGGGGATTCCCACGTTCGTATCCACCTTCTTCGGATCCCACGGCTGGAGGGCAGAATCGAACTTCCACACCTTCTCGATAGGGGCCGCGTCCTGTTTAAGAAACAGGAGCTGCTTTGTCTCCTCGTGTTTAATGCCCTGCTCGAACGCCTCGCCGTAGTCCAGCAGCACGCGGGCCATACCGAAATCCTCGCCCGAGAAGTTCCGGAGGATCAGGTAGCTCTTGAGGTCGAGCTTCTGCTCGGCCTTATCGGCCACGCCCTTATAGGTGATAAGCCTGTCAATATTCATCAGCAGGTAGCTGATGCGCACCTTGGCCTCCAGCGCCTGTGCGCTGCTGATCTCCCACACGAGCGCCGCCTCGTTAGGCGGGTAGCTCACATTGAGCAACGTGACCTGTTCGGGGTGCGACAGCACCGCGAGGCGTATCGAATCCTCGTCAATGCCCACGCCCTTCCAGGAGAAGTCAACCTTGTTGAGCCCCTTCTGGAGCGTCAGCACCCGCTCCTCCTCGATGAGCGTGGCCGCCGGGTTATCGAGCCGTATAACAGTCGCGTCCCTTTCGGGAAGCGCCACCAGCTTGATCCGCGCCTCCGCACAGGTCGTCATCACGGCGAGCGCCGCGAGAGTTAGGGTTCCTGTAATTCGACATAACTTCTTCATTTTGTCCTCCCTTCGACTTGTTGTTGTTCTAGCCACTACCCCCCCTAACCCCTAGCACCTCTACCGCCCCCCCTACTCCGCGCGCGTTCCATGCCGCGTCGTCAGAACGTAGTTGAACTCGCGCGCGGCGCGCGGCTCAAGTTCGATCGTGAATTTTGCCGTGTCGAGGTCCACCTTTTCGTATTCGCCGAACGCGCCGCTCTTCTCCAGCGTCCAATGCTGCGTGGGGAAGTTGCGGGTGATTTCGACCTTTACGGAGAGATCCCGCGTGTTCTTCACCTCCACCTTGTATTCCCTCGTCTCCTCCCAGCCGCTGATATTTCCGTGAACGTCGTACTGAAAATCGCCGGACAGGAAGTCCATAACCTTTGGACGGACAACGATGTTCTCCGCCGCGCCGAGATTCAGCTCCACGTCCTCGCCGACCGGTATGTACTTGAAGCTCGATTCCCCCACGTAAGAGAGAAGCCGCGCCTCATCCACGGTCCTGTAGACCTTCAGAGCTCCGCCGGGAATCGGGGTGGCGCCAAGCTTGTGTTCCTCGTCATTCTTGAAGCTGAGGAACCGGACAACCGCCTCCCCGTAGCGCTCATCCTCGTACTTGTAGAGGTTGACCACTGGAACATCGGATGCTTCAATGCTCGGCAGCCGCTTGGCCCAGCCGTGCGGTATCGTCTCCGTGCCCTCGATGGTGTAGAGAAAGTACTCGCTCAGTCCCTCCTTTTTGATTTCCTTCGGAGCAATGCGCGAGAAGCTCTCCTTCAGCCTGTCACCGATGGCGCCGCCTGAGACAAACCCAAGATCCAGGTCATTCATTTCACTACTTCGCGCGCGCCCTTTGAACCTTGGGAAGGACAGAATCGGGCTTCCGTAAGGATGCTCGCGCCGCGCCAGTTCGGCTATCCGGTCGAGCAAGTGAACCTTGCCCACTATCAGCCGCGTTTGTGCGTTCTCATAGTCCTCTCCGCTTTCGTTCATGGCGCGGACATAGCCCTCGATCATCATTGTCCGTTCGTCGGGCGACAGGGTGCCCATATAGAACGCGCGCCAGGACAGGCCGCTGGTGAGATAAGTTATCTCCACCGGCACCTCGCCGCTCACTTCGGAGAAGATGAGCCACCGGCCGAGCTCCCTGATTCGCGGCGGGAAGACGAGCGCCCGGACCTCTATCTTGTCCGCGTGGTCAAGAGGCTCAATACGCAGGGAAGTCGGATCAATGAGCGTGTTCGCCCACATGAATTGCAGCCAATTCCAGCCCTTCTTCATCGTGAGGTTTCGCTGCTCGCGCACGAGGGTGAGGTCGGCGGAATTGTATATCGTGAGCTGCACGTTTTCGCGGGTCGGCAGCACATTCAACTCGATATTGCTGCCGGGCGCGAAGGGTTGCGAGGCACGCAGCGCGGCCAGATCGGAAGAAGATTGATCCGAATCGCGAAGGGCGTCCGCCAGAGCGGCGGGCGGACGGCCTGGCAGTTTACCCAGCTTTGAGCGGGGTCCGTCCCTGCCGGGGACATCCATCGCGCGCGGCAGGGCGAGCGCGACGACTATTGCCGCGGCCGCCGCCAGCGCCGCGTAGAACCACCCTTTTCGAAACCGATGACGGGCGGGCGGCTGGGCCGACTTCACGCAGCTGAGCGCGGCTGCGACAAGGGCCGGCTGCGCGTGAACCTCGGCGCGTAGAAGGTCGAGCGCGGCGAACTTGCGGCTGACGAGGTCGAGTTTCCGTCGGCAATCAGCGCAGCCTTCGAGATGCGTTTCCGCGGCGCGGCGCGCCTCCGTAGAATCCAGCTCGAACCGGTGGTCCATAAGTTGTTCGTCGGATAAATGACTTGTCATATTGCCTCACTTTCCGGATCCGGCAACAGCCGGGCGAGAGTCCGGATTGCTCGAGCCATGTGCGTCTTCACGGTGCTCACGGAGCAGCTCATCACCTTTGCGACCTCATCATAGCCCAGCCCTTGGAAATGGGCGAGAACCAGCGCGGCGCGCTGTCTCTCGGGAAGCGAGTCAACCGCCTGGCGCACCTGCTCCTTGAGTTCCGCCCGGATCATGTCGCTGCCCGGGTTCGATGCCGGCGCGTGCGCGGGATCCGGCCCGATGCCCGGGCAGTCGGGATCTCCATCGAGCGACACGAGCGCGGGGCGGCGGCCGCGCCTGCGTATGGCGTCAATCGCCAGGCGCGTGGCGATGGTGAACAGCCACGGCTTAAATCGTCCGTCACTTCTGAAGCTCCACGCCTTTGCATGCACCCGCATGAATGTCTCCTGGAACAGATCCTCGGCCTGTCCGCGCTCGCCGATCATACGCGACAGATAGCTGAGCAGAGGTGTCGCGTACCGGGCAATGAGCGCTCCCAGCGCCTCGGCGTTCCCCTCCCTGTGCGCGATCATCAAATCCTCGTCGCTCATTTCCAAAGAAGTATCTCCCTCGCTGTTCATAAGGTAATACGCTCAGAACCCGCCGCCGGTTGACATGAAAAGAAAAAAAACGCAGGCATCAGCCGACTTCGTTGAAATTGAGTATCCATGCCTGAACACGCTAGTCCATTCATTTATTGGAAGCTACTTACTTAACGCGTCTTATACCATAACGAGGGAAATCAGCGGTGCAGTTTAGCGCGTGCGCCGGTTTTGTCTTGGGTATTTACATTACAATACATATTACAGCCTTCGGAAACAGCCAGCACCTTCTCTGAAGTTTTTTCCCCGTGTTGCTTAACCCAACCATCAACTACAGTAAAGATATCTGATTGCGCTGTGCTTTCGACAAAAATAGAGAAATCAGTGATTGGCGTATGCGCACAACAGTCCTTTGACGGGGCGACTGCTGAATGACTCTCTTCAAGAGAATCAAACAATGAGGGCTGATTATCTGACTTCGTGGATTGGGAGTTCTTCGCAACGTAATCACCCATGGGACTCAATCCACGATCGAAACGATCAAAGATCGTGGTAATCGCTTCTGGGCTGCGGTCTATGCCGATCCAATGACGTTGGAGTTCATCCGCCACGGCCATCGTAGTGCCTGACCCTGCATAGCAGTCCAGAACCAAATCGCCGGGATTGGAAGAAGCTTCGATGATGCGCCGAAGCAATTCCGGATTCTTCTCTGTAGGATAGCCAGTGATCTCGATATTCTGATTGTGCGCATCTCTGAAATCCAACCAGATATCCTGAATACCGACCCCCGGATGTTCATCAAGATACACTTTTCGTCTCGGATTCCCGTTCTTTGACCAAAACACCTCGCCCCTCGCATCCATCTGATTAAGCGTTTCAGGTGTGTACTGCCAATGTTTACCCGGAGGCGGGAGCTTACCACGCCAAGTTCCTCCTGTGGCTCCATTGCGCTTACCGGGAGCATGGACAGGGACTTTCATGAAACGCCTACCCGTAGCAGCCTCCACATAGTGGTATTCCTTCTCGCTTTGCTCGGAAAGCGGCTCAACGGGGCGATTCCATGTGTACTTGTCGGTCTTGGTGTAGAACAGTATGAAATCGGCAATATTGCCGTACGCTTTCCTGGTATAGTTCTTTGGGTTGCATTTCTTTCTTACGATCATGTTCCTATAATTCGAGGCTCCGAACACCTCGTCCATAACCAGTTTCATCTGGAACACCATCGTCTCGTCTAGGTGAAGATATATTGAGCCGGAAGAAGAAAGTAGTTCCCTTAGAAAGACAAGACGTTTCCTGAGATTCTCGACATAGTCAGCACCACACAAGTTGTCGTCATAGGCCATTTTTTGCTTACGGGAGAGAAATATGCCTCTGGTTGCAAAAGGCGGATCGATATAGACGAGTGCGACTTTCCCCTGAATTGTATCGTCGCGTACCAGCAGTTTCAGAGCGGCAAGGTTCTCTCCGCAATACAGCCGATTTATTGAAGCAGTCTTGTGAGCCACTTCAAATGCAGAGGCACTTGGTTCGGACAGTATCTCCTGCCGTGACAATTTGCCAGGATACGCCAAATCAAGAGTACCGCCGTTTCCGTTTCCATATTTACTTGGAACGCCTGTTGCCATATTCATCCTCTACGGAGAGAGAAGCCACTTCATAGTAATCCGTTCAGGGATCATTCTCAGCGTCACGACTTTGATCAAACCGGGGCGGGACGATTCAATACAAGCATAGTCATGCCACATTGAGCCGAGCAAGAGCCCCGGACCATCGTTTAGAAAAATCACCTTAAGGGGAAGCTTATGCTTCTTGGTGTAACTCAAAACCTCATTTGCGCAGTCCCGATACTGTCCCGTTCTATCGTCTTCCTGTGCGCCCCCTCGATCAGAGTCATAACGCGCAAGCCCGATAGCCACTGGTCTACCTTTGTGCGCCAAAACGAAATCGACTGGTCTGTCAGGTTTGGGATAGTCGTGGAACAACTCACCGAGCAAGATATCTTTCCCGGCACGCTCCGGACCCGTAATTTCCAGCTTGGGAAATGTCTCCCTGACAATTGTAAAGAGGCGTTCTGTCAGATCGTATCCCTTCTGACCCCTATCCTTGTATTCCCATAGTACCGCACAGAGTGCCTCATCTGGCATAGGGCGCTCGTGAAAACGGTGATGAACTTCAGTCACAGCCCGGAACCCCTTTCCAAAACGCTCGCAAATGATCCCGGCATCGGTCTTCTTCTTGAGCATTTCCACGGGGGTCTCGGGGCTGACATATTTCCGAAATACTCGGCACAACTGAATTCGCATCCACTGGGGGT
>JAGYMT010000078.1 GCA_018400335.1 Kiritimatiellia bacterium
CGTGTTCATTCGTGGTTCTATCCTTTTGGAATCAGTTTTCCGTCAGTAGCACCGATTGGGTATGTAGTCGCCGGCGAGGCTGGTCTCGGGCACGAAGCCGTAGACCAGATCCGCGTCTGCGCGAAGGGCGTAGAGCCGCGCCTGTTCGAGTTCGAGATAGAGCTTGAACGGCTGGCCCTTGAGCGGGTCAAGCGTCTCGCGCGTCGCGCCACCCTCCTGCCAGCGCAGCGGCATGAAATGGCCGTCGCCGGTCACGGGCACACTCTTGGCCAGTTCATAGCCCGGCAGGGGTTTGTTCTGGAGGTCGCGCAGTTCGGCTCGGATGCGGCCGAAGTGGCCGGTGGTGGCGTTGAGCAGGATTTGTCCGCCGCGCGGGAGCAATCCGCGCAACAGCACCGAGCCCGTGTCGCTACTCGATTCGAGCGCGCAGAAGCCGTCCCGCCGCCAGCGGGAAACCGTGACGTGGTTGATCGTCTCCCTCGGCGCGAACTTTTTCCAGTCATTGTGTTCGCCGACATAGGAGTTGGCGTAAACCCTCAGCCACCCCTCCGTGTCCATCACCATGGCCGAAGGGTACTCGCTGCCGAAGTTGTCCTTGCCCCAGCCGCGGTCGGGCAGAAACGACCGGCGGTTGGTCCGGTTCCAGGCCAGACCGTTGACGCTGTAGGTCAGTTCGGCGTCCACCCGGCCCATGAACCGGGTCGAGCCGGCGAGGTCGTTGGGCGCGCCCCACATGCGCCAGAGGAAGCCGATGAAATAGCCCTCGTAGAAGAACTGTGGCATGCCGTAGAACTCGACGCCCGGGATGTCCATGGGGTCGGGGTGGACGATCACCTGCGGCTTGTCGAACCGTTTCCAATCGGCGGTCTGGTCCAGGGCAACGCGCCGGTCGCCGAGGATCGGCCGGCCGGTCCACTGATACTTGCCGGTGAACGGGTTAAACACCACGCTGAACAGCGTGTCGGTGTGCTGCCGTCGCCAGACCGCGACCTTGTCGATCGTCCAATGAATGCCGTCCGGCGAGACCGCCACCCGGCAGGTTCCGTACGAGGAGTCCACCGGGTTCTTCGAGAGGTCGGAATAGGGCATCTTGAAGCGCCGGGCGGGGTCGGTCTCACGCTCGTCATGGTACGGACCGCCATGCGTGGCGTATTCGCCGCTGAAGACAATGTGCGAGGCCTTTGGCGTGGCATTCTTGTCCACCGGCGGGTTCTGCAAGAGCGGTCGCCAATCGAAGCCGTCGGGTGATTCGTAAGCGGTCAGCCCGACCCCTTCGTCGCTCTTGCTTCGGTCCGTGCTGCCGCCGCCCCACATTTGCCAATCGCCGGTTTGCGGTTCGCGCCGCACGGCGGTGACGCTGGCGTAGTCCAGCAGCGGATCCTGCCACGGGGTAAGGTCCGGCCAGGGTTCTGCCGTGAACCAGCGCCGGTCAATGCCTTGCCGGGCAAGAATCGGCCAGTCGTCGAGAAACAGAATCGTGCGCATGCTCATGATGGCTCCTGGGTTGTTGTCATGACGTTAAGCTCGCCACGCATCCCCGCGGCCAGGCAGGGCGAGTCGCCACGCTGCCGGTAATCGCCGTCCGCCGCATCAACGAATTGCGGCCGCGCCACCCGACTGTGGCGGTCCTGGCCGCTTTCCGTCTGGTAACGGGGGAATTCCGACGGCCGGCAGGAGCGCCAAAGGTCCAGGGGCCAGGGCTCTCCCGTGGAAAGAAAGGCCTGAATGGCTTCCGTGGTGGTCTTTCCCTCCCGTAGCCGGGTGAACTGTATCAACGACTCGCCCGTCGTCTGCCAATAGCCGTTATGGTCGATCACGAACTTCCGTTCGTCGACCGGATCGATGATGGCGCTGATCGCCGCGCCATGGCTCTCGTAAAACAGATTGTGGCGAATGTAGACCGGTCCCGGCTGGGAGCCCGGATCGATGTAGAAGATGAAGACGTGGTATCCGACCGGCTGCGGGTACGGGTCGGCTCGACGCGGGGGGAACTCGCCCTGCATGCTGAAGCCGCCGCCGGAGTTGATGCAGGTGTTGTGCTCGAAATAGACCTCCCGCGCCGGCTCGCGGCTTTCGTAGGCGCTTAGCCCACAGTCCACGAACAGATTGTCGCGGAAATGGATCCGCTCCGGGATGTTCCGTGTTTCGCCTCCCTGATGGGTGACCGCCGAATCGTAGATGTTGTCGAACACGCATCCCTCGACGACGATATCGTTCGCGCCGTCCCAGAGCTCGACGCCGTTGCCGAAGCGCACGCGATGTTTCAGGCTCCAGACCGCGCCGCCGATGAACCGGAACTCGCAGTTGCGGATGACGGCGTTGCGCGCGCCGACTTGAAAGTAGCCATGCACTCCGGAGTTGCGGAAACTCAGGTTCTCCAGGATGACGTGGCTGCCGCCGACCATCCTTCGCGCGCCCCACAGGACGCATTCGATGTTCCGCCAGGTCTGCCCCGGGTTGTCCGCGGCGTACAGGTAGAGATCTCCACTCGCCGCATCCCTTTCACCCGTCTCACCGAGCCCGGAACTCCGGCCGATGGCGGTATAATGCCAGTCCCCGCGCTGGCGCAGGTCGTCGGGCGTCCATCGTAGAATACCGCAGGATTCCCCTTGATTGAAAACCAGATTGCAGACCTCGCTGTGCAGCGGTCCGCTATAACGCCAGACGTTGGGCCGGACTTCTGTCCATGCCCCGGGATCGCCGATGGCGACCGAGCCCAGAAACGCGGGTTTCTCGCCGTCGCCGTAGGCGCCGTAGGTGATCGGCGTGCCCTCGGCGCCGTCGCATGTCAACAGCGGGCTGCGGACCACGCGGCCGCGCTTGAACAGCACCGTGTCGCCGGGGTGAATATCGCGGTCAGCGTAGTTTCTGACCGGCCGCGCCGGCGAACGGCCGTCGTTGGCGTCGTCGCCGAGTGCCGGGTCGATGTAGTGGATGCGGGTGGACATGGCGTTACCTTTCGACCACGGTCACGATTTCGCGCACGAGGATGGTTTTGCAGGGCCGTCCCTCCGCGTCAGGGTAGCTGAAGTCCGAGTACACAAGCAAGGCGCGGTCGCGGTCCAGCGCCACCAGCTCGGTGTGGCCGCAGGAGTTCCAGGCGCCAGGGGCCGGTGGCGAGAAGGGGGCATGTACCGGCGCCTGCCACTCGATCCCGGCTGGGTCGGTGGTCGCCCGCACGGCGATATAGCCGGGCCCGCCCGACTGCCCGTAGGAGGCCAGGGTGACGCCGTTCTCCAGCGTCAGCAGTTGCGGCATCTTGCCGCCGTCGAAGCCGCGGTCGAACGCCACCGGCTTCGACCAGGTGTGCGCGCCGTCCACGGAACGGGTCAGGTACAACGGGCCATGGCCATGCCCGTCGCTCGTCCGCATCAGGCAGATGACCGAGCCGTCGGGCCGGAAGTTGTAGTCAGGCTCGGTGAAGCCGTCACGTTTGTCGGCCTGCGGATCGGCTTCGGGATCGCCGGCGTAACGGATTTGCCCCAGACAATCCCACGTGTGCCCATGGTCGAGCGAGCGCAGGAACAGCGGAGTATACAACGGCTTACCCTCTTGCAGTCGGAGCTCGTAGGTCGCCGCCCACAGCGACCCATCCGGCGCGACCCGCATCTTTCCCCAAAGAAACGGGGTAGGCAAGGGACCTTTTCGAACCTGTCCGATCGTGCCGATGCCGGGTGCGGCGCCGCGGGCGCTTTCGTCAATGACACAACGAAGCTGATCGGGAATGCGCATGGCGGCGACCTCTTCCACCCACACGCTGCCCCCTGCGGGGAGCCGGCGGAAACGCCATTCGCTCAGTTCCGGCGGCAGCTCCTCCGCGCGGTACAGCGAGCACGGCCACCGGAAACTGCACACGTAGTCGCAGACCGACTTCGGCAGTTCGAACTCCTCCGCGCGGCGGCTAGGCCGCTGTACAGGCTGCAGGCGGTCGCCGTTGGGCAGCAGCAGGCCGTCCTCCGCCTCGTGGCCGACCAGCGGCGGCGCGACGCGCCAGGTCCGGCCCTCGTCCTCGGAATAGGCGTGGCCCATCGGTGCGCCGTAGGATGAGGCGGCGTCGGGCTCGATCGAGAAGCTGGCGTGCAGCCGCCCGTCGCGCATCCGGCGCAGGCAGGGAAACTGCCAACGCCCCCAGGCGCCGCCCGCGCGATCAAGGTCAGCCGGCGCCTGCGCGACCATGACCGGCTCGCGTATCATCAATTCAATGCTCCGCATTTTGACTCCTTGTTGCCGGATATTCATTTGCATTTACCTCTCTTCATGCCTCCAGTGTCCAATCCTCGGGGGTGAAACCCGCCCGCCGGAGCTGTGGCGAGTCGTAGCGGCAGGTGGCCAGATGAAGATCGCCCACCTTTCCCGGCGGGATGGCGACGTGGACCACGCACCCGGGGTCGCGCGTGATGGTATAGCCGTCGGTTACGGATTCGGCCAGCGGACGCCCATTCAACGCAATTTCCCGGACCTCCGCATCCCGGTACGGGATGAGCATGCGGATCACGACGCCCGACTTCGGCGGGGCCGCATCGGCGACCGCCGCGTGAGGTCCGCACAACGCGCAGGCGTCAGTCAGCGGCGCATCGTCCGGCACAGCGGGGCGATACCGGTGCCATCGCATCAGGCCGGCGACATCGAACGCACGCTCTCCTCGCAACCGATCGAAGAGCACAGGCCACGTCTCGGACCGCGACGGAGAACCGAGAAACTGTGCGCCGCGAGGGGTAAAGGCCGCCACAGAGGCAAGGGTTCCGCGGTGTTCGGGATGTGCGGCGCCGACGGCGGTGTGCGCCGACCGACGCCACAGCTCGACGCGGCTGGCGCGGCGTTGTGCCGCGGTTTCGCCCCAGGCCGCCAGTTGCGTCGAACACCAGATGTTGACATGATCGCAAGGCAGCGCCGGGATGCGCTGGTAGCGCCAACGGCGCAACCCAGCTTCGAGAACCGCGCGGGCACGCCAGACGATGCTCTCGTCAAATCCCGCTTCCATGATGAAGCCCAGGCTGTGATAGCGGTGATAACTCACGCAGGTGATGTTTTTCGCACAGGACTGCAGGTAGTAGTGGTCGCCGGCTTCGGGAACCGGTGCGTTGCTCAAGACGCGTCCGGCATCGGCTTCGCCGCGCGTAATCAGGTACCCCTGCCGTTCGACAACGTCGTCGATGAAACGCGGCAACTCGGGTTCGTGACAACGCGAGAGCGAAGCCGCCCAGGAAATACCGGTGCTCTCCCACATGGTTCCTTCCTTGTATGGCAACCCATGAATGTCCACGTGCGCCTCGGGTTGCAGACGCTCCATGAGGTCGAAGAGCGCGCGGGACTCCGGCGACTCGCCCGGGCCGTCCCAGGACCAGTCCGTATAGGGATTCGGCTGCGAATAGACCGGCGGCTGCGCCGCGTAGCCATCCGGATCGGCGCACGGAACGACCGTCACCGCGTACTGCCGGCGATAGGCGGCGGCCTGCGTATCGTCACCGATCAGCCACTTGACAAAGTGCAGCAACCCGGTGCAGGCATTGCGCTCCGGCCCGGCGTGGCAGGCGGTGAACAAGACCCGCTGTTTCACCTCGTCCGGCACGCCCGCCTCGGAGATTGTGGCGGCTACAAGCGGCCGTCCGCCCGCGGAACAACCGATGCGCTCCAGACGTATCCGTCGCGGGAAAGCCTCAGCCCAGTCCCGAAGTCCCCGTTCGAGATCATAAGGGTCCGGGCCAGGCAGCCAGCCGAATGTCGCTGTTTTCATGAGAATTTAACTCCCTGTTCCGCATGTGCTTCGAACCCATACACCTGCCCCTTGCTGCCGTATACGCGCACGAGAATGAAGCGGTCGCTTGCCCAACGGCTCGATCCGGTCGCAGCAGTTGAGGCGTTCGGTGATTTCACCGGGGAGGAAAAGCTTTTGCATCTTAAACACCTCCGGCTTATGCAATTCGTGTCCATTCGTTTTCATTCGTGGTTCTCCTCTATGAACCGCAGCGCGCACAAATCGGCGTCCTTCATCGCGAAGCGCAGGCGGATCGGCTGACCGGCAAGGCAGCCGACATCAGTGCCCTGTTTCCACGCCACGACGCGTTCGATCTCGTCGCCGATGAGCTCGGGGCAGTCGTCCAGCGTGTATCCTGGGATCGGCGCGCCTGCGGCGTCCTGGATCTCGACACGGACGAAGCCCGGCGCGCCGGTGCGGTAGTTGATCTCCAGCTCAGCACCCGTGAAGGTGAACGGCTTGGTGACCATCTCACCGCCGGCCCAGGGGGCGCTGACCGAGGCGAAGCCGTCGGTCCGCAACAGCAGCCGCTCGATGTGCCAGGTGTCCTGCATGTAGTGGCGGCTGACGAACATCTGGATGCGGCCCGCGTCGGCGGGCAGGATTCCGGTCAGCGGGTAGTTGGTGCGCGACACCCAATTCCCGTAGCCGAGGCCGGGGCGGATGAAGGTCTCCATGAACGCGCGGTCGTAGACCGTCGAGCTGGCGCGGCTGGTGAGCAGCACGCCGTCGGAGCAATCCTTGAAGTAGAGGTGCGGACCGATGTGCTTCATGCCGAGCGCTGTGGCCTGCGCCTCGGTGACCGCCTGGCGCCCCTCCATGAATCGGGCGGCGGGGGCGAGGTAAAGGTGCGGGGCGCGGAAATAGGGTTGGGTGTTGTTGACGTAAAACTGCTCGCGTGGCGTGTCGCCGTAGGTCATGGGCACGGATTCCGTCCAGGTCATCAGATCCTTCGAGGTCGTCCGCGCCATGCTGCGCCGTCCGCGGCCCCACTCGTCGTCGCACCAGCGGTAATAGAGTACGTATTGCTGCTCGGTTTCGCTCCAGAACATCGTGTTGCCGCCGTCGAAGCAGTTGCGCAGGTCGCTGACCATGTCCGGCTGCGGGTCGAGCTTGCGAAAGGTGAAACCGTCGGCCGAGGCCCAGAAGACCAGTCGCTTCGGGCCGGCGGGGTCCCTCATGGCGGTATGCTTTTCCCCGCTGACCGGTTCGCTTTGGATCATCTTGATCCGCTCGTCTGCCGGCACGCCGGGGCGGGTGTCGACCCAGGGGGCGCAGGGGAAGGCGAAACGCCGTTCGCCGTCGACGGTCGCAACGATGTTGTTGTCCGGCCACTGGGGCTTGGCGACGAGATTCAACACCGGCTTGGTCCAGGTCACGCCGCCATCACGGCTTTCCGCCACACAGCCGACGCCGCTCTGGTCGGCCGCGTCCGTCAGCGCCCAGCCCCGGTAGTACATCAGCAGCCGGCCGTCGAGTTCGAGCACCGACATCGGTCCGTTCGCCGGCCCTTCCCAGGGTTTGTCGATCCGCAGCACCACACCGCCGGAGACCGGCTCGTGCAGTTTCAGACGGGCGTTGTCCAGGCGGTCGATCAGGTGAT
>JAGYMT010000079.1 GCA_018400335.1 Kiritimatiellia bacterium
TATATAAAATCCTCATAGGTGTAGCCGTAGGTCAGGTAAGCGCAGCGCGAGATCTCAATGGCATCCTCATCGCGCACCGGACGGATGGAGAAGCCCGTGAACTCACGGTCTGCGTCGGAGCTGTGCCCCTCGCCCATCCTGTTCCTGACATGCATGGCTGAGCGCCTTTTCAGCATCTCCACTTCCATGCCGCCGCGGCCGCGGTTCCTGAAAACAATATCGTCCAGAATGCTTCGCGCCAGGTGAAGACCAAGTCCGTCCGCGCCCGCTCCGCTATCACCATTGAGTTCGCTCGCCGTGAATCCCGGGAGATTCCCGATGTCCAGCGGCAGGCCCCGCGCCACCACCCGCATCACCAGCCCGTCGGAACGGGAATTGAAGAACAGCTCAACCGGCTCCGAATCCTCGCCGGAAAGCGCGGCGCTGTATATGAATTCGAGCACCTCCTCCATTGCCAAACGCACGTGCTGCCGCTCACGCGCCTCGAACCCCGTTTCCTCCGCCAGCTTCTCGAGGAAATCGAGAGCGGCGCGCGCGTATTCAGCGCGCGGCGGAATCTCCAGCTTCGCCACGCCATTTCGGTCAATATCATCCATAACAGCTCCGCCGCTCCGCCCACTCGCGCATGCTGTGTCCCAACTCATCGCTTGAAGTTAGTACCATATCATCGGTAATGCCCAGATCGTCTGCCAGTGTATCAAGAACGGGCGGTGGACGCCAATATCCAAGTTCATGCAGACTCTCCAAAGCCTCGTCCCTGCCCATTAGCCCGAAGAACACAGCAGCCCCCGTTTCAACTATTGACTGCGGCATGAAGACGGTGCGCATGGCCTTGAATCGCTGGAACTGAAGATAGTCCTTGACCGGCTCAATGGAGCAACTGGTATGCAGCATGCTCTTCTGTCCTGCCGGTGACTGCCAGCCCATATCCTTCTCGATCACGCGCCGCGCATCGGCCCAGCTCCCATATGCCGCATTAGTGCTCAATCGCCCTATGAGCGGAATGTGACAATCCGGATCGGATTCGGCGCGGCGCACGAGCGCGGCCAGGTCGATGAACAGATCAGGCATGACATGGTTTACCGCCGCATGGTAGTTCGCCATCTCTTCAGCCCAGTGCAACGGCATCACCTGGGGCCGCGGCAAGGCCCTCATCCTCAAGAAGGACATGGTCTGATCCCGAAGCGAATGCGGACCGGCGGCGGACGGCGGAGAGCCGACGACGTAATCGAGCACCGACGCCTGCACATCCTCTATCCCAAGAAACACGTAGGGAATTCGCAGGCTCGCGGCAAGCGGGTAAAGCATGGGAAAGGCGGCTGTCGGACACAGGCATGGCCAACCATGGAGCTTCCATTTATCGCGCATGGCGCTCCGCACCATATCCGCCGGAAGCGTCCACTCCACGAACTCGACTTCCTTCATCATCTCATGCGCGCGAGAACTTCCGCGAACTCCCGGGGGATCTGCGGCATAGCGCCGTGCCGCGAGCAGACGTGGGCCGCAAGGCGGTTCGCGATGCCGCTGATTTCATCGAGGTCGAGTCCGCTCAACAGTCCCATCACAACGGCCGCCGTAAAGGAATCGCCCGCGCCCACCGTATCAGCAACCTGCACGTTCAGCCCGGGATGTTCGCTGAACCCGGCGGGCGAAGCCAGCAGGCTCCCGCGCGCCCCGCGGGTGAGCGCCACCAACTTCAGGTCGTGGCCGCTCAGCAACCCGGCCAGCACATCCCGCTCATCCCCGCCCAGCCCCAGAAATCCGGCGACGACAGGAAGCTCCTCGTCGCTTATCTTCAGGATGCTGGAGAGCGCCAGAAAATCCCGTATTATCGCGGCGTCATAAAAAGACTGCCGCAGGTTGACGTCAAACACGCGAAGACACTCCCTCCTCGCAGCGCTCACGAATTCCCTGATGGTCCCGCGGGATACGGGCGAGCGGGCGGCAAGGGTGCCGAAACACACAGCGTCCGCGCGGCCGGCCAGAGCGAGCAGAGAGGGAGAGGATTGCATGAAATCCCAGGCCACGTTCTCATGGATCACGTAGCGGGGCTTGCCGGCTTCGTCCAGTTCTACGTCAACCGTGCCTGTTGAATGATCGGGATCAACGCCCGGAGAATCGCACTGGAGGCCGAGATTGCCAAGAACGGAAAGTGCTTCCCGTCCCTCAGCGTCCTCTCCCACGCAACTCACAACGTGGGACTCTGCCCCGAGTGCGCGCGCATGAAAGGCAAAATTGGCTGGAGCCCCGCCAAGCTGTTTGCCGGCCGGCAGGAGATCCCACAGCACCTCTCCCACGCCAGCGACAACATGGGAGGCTTCAGCCTTCACCCCCTGCTCCCCGCCGCCATGCCCACGGCCGCTATGTCGGAGGGAAGATCGGCCTTCGTAATCACCGGACCGGACGCATGCTCGACCGCCTGGCGAACGGCATCGCGGAGCTCCCTCGTGTTTCCAGGCCAGGGATACCGTTCCAGAATCGAAAGCGCTTCAGAATCACAGGATACAGGTTTCCCGTCCGGAGTCCCGCGGAGAAACTGCTCGACCAGCGGTGCAATATCCTCCTTCCTCTCGCGAAGCGGCTTGATGTGAATCGTCATCAGGCTCAAGGTCTTGAAAAGTCCTGTATCGAAGGCGCCTGATTGGGCTCGTTTCTCAAGATTGTCGCAGGTTGATGCAATCGCGCGCACTTTTGTCGCGATCTCCGTGCCGCCCCTGCGGCTGAACTTCTTCTTCTGGAGGACATCATTGACCTTGGTCTGAACGGTCACGGGCAGAGCTTCAACACATTCAAGGAAAAGGGTTCCGCCGTTGCTCTCCTCGAACACGGCCTTTTGCGCGCCGGCGTCCGCAAGCCCGCTACCGAAAAGAGCGAGCATCGCCTTCGCCTCGTCGGAGACAGTATTACAATCAAGGTGAACGAAGGCGCCCTCGCGGCAAAGGCTGGACTCGTAAATGGCCCGTGCCACGGCTTCGGTCTCAAGTCCCCGCTCGCCGTGGATAAGGATGGCTAGCTCCGTGGGGCCCACGCGCTTCACCATGTTGCAGACGGACTTCATCGCAGCGCTTGCGCCGACGAGATCACCGGCCCCGGAAAGCTCCTCGACCACCAGGTTACAGACTTCCTCCGGCTCACTGCCCCGGACTCCACCGAAATCAACTGTCTTCTGCACGTCCGCGATGAACTCCCTGAGCTTCACGGGCTTGCCGAACCATTTCATGTTCTGAAGAGCCGCGAGCTCAGTACCGGGATCAGGACACTTATCATTCCTTATGGCGAACAGAGGAACATCCGGCCGCTCCTTGCGCGCCGACAGCAGCATCCGCAAACCCGCTTCCGGATTGCCGGAAATATCCATTATAACCAGATCAAAATGCTGCGACTTCAGAAAAGTAAGCGACTTCTCCAACCCGACGACGGGAACAACCTTGAACCCCTCCGTTTGCAGCAGGGTGGTCAAGATATGCAATGTCTTTGACTCTTCGTCAACAACCAGCAAGCGTGCCATGGATTGCACTCCACAAAGGTACGTCGAAAGGGAAAATAACAGATACTAGTATGAATGCATTATCATATGAACACGGGGAAAGGTCAATCAAAATTATGAACTGGTGGGCGATACTGGACTTGAACCAGTGACCCCTACCATGTCAAGGTAGTGCTCTAGCCAACTGAGCTAATCGCCCGGCACGGAAGGTCCGGAAATGCAGCAACTATAGAAAGCCGGGGCGACAATGTCAACCCGTATTCTCAAAGATATTCCGGGCTCAGGTTGTCCTGCGCGCGCCCTTGCGCCGCGACTTCTGTATCCCGCCGCCGGGCGGGTCGGCGACAACGGTGTCGGACGTATGATCAGCGCCCGCTTTTACGGGATAATCGAGTGTATAGTGCAGCCCCCTGCTCTCCTTGCGCATCATTGCGGAACGGATTATCAGCTCGCCTACCGCGGCTATGTTTCGCAGCTCCAGCAAGTCGCTGGTCACAAGGTAATCATAGTAGTACTGCCTGATCTCCGAGCGCAGGTTCGCGATACGCCGCAGGGCACGGTCAAGCCGCTTATTGCTCCTGACTATGCCCACGTAGTCCCACATGCAGGTCCTGACCTCGCTCCAATTGTGAGCTATAACCACGGCCTCGTCACTTGGCACGGCCGTCCCCAATTCCCATGATGGAATAGCGCAGCCTAGGCGGTCGTGCGGCAGCGAAGAGATCTTCTCCGCCACAGCGTGCGAGCAAACGAGCGCCTCAAGCAGGGAGTTGCTCGCAAGCCTGTTCGCGCCGTGCAGTCCCGTGCATGCGGTTTCGCCGCAGACAAACAGCCCATCAAGCGCCGTGGCCCCGTCAATCCCGGCCTGCACCCCCCCGCAGAAGTAGTGGGCGGCGGGAACCACCGGCACAAGATCGGAGGCCATATCCACCCCGAATCTTCTGCAAGTCTCATAAATATTGGGAAAGCGCTCCTTTAGAAAGGCTCGGGAACGGTGCCTGATGTCTAGAAAAACGCATGACTCTCCGCTAACCTTCATCTCCCTGTCTATGGCGCGCGCCACTATGTCGCGCGACGCCAGCGCCCCGCGCGGATCATATCGGTGCATAAACCTCTCGCCCTTCGCATTCACGAGCTCGGCCCCCTCGCCCCTGACCGCCTCGCTGATCAGGAAGGACTTCGCCTCGGGATGGTAGAGGCACGTAGGGTGAAACTGTATGAACTCGAGATTCCGGATCGGCACGCCGGCACGCCAGGCGAGCGCAAAACCGTCACCCGTGGCAATATCCGGATTGCTGGTGTATAGATAAACCTTGCCGCCGCCGCCCGCGGCCAGCACGGTATGGGGCGCGCGAATGGCTGAGATCTCGCCCGTGCTCCGATTGAGGAAGTAACAGCCGACGCACCTGTTGGGGCCGCTCTCGCCCAGCCACCCGGTGGTGACCAGGTCAATCACGATGCAATGCTCAAGGACAGTAATGTTCCGTTCCGAACGCGAGCGCTCAAGAAGCACATGCTCGATTTCCCGACCCGTGATGTCGCCGCAGTGGAGAACACGGCGGCGGGAATGCCCGCCTTCCTTTCCCAGATCATAGCCGGCCGCCGCGGCCCGGTCACCGGCGGAAAACCGGACACCCATCCGTTCAAGCTCGGCAAGGCGAGCCGGACCCGCGCCGACAATGTCCCGCACCACCGCCTCGTCGCAAAGTCCGTCCCCGGCAACGAGAGTATCCTTTACATGTTCATCGAGGCTGTCATCAGAGGCCACAACACATGCGATGCCGCCCTGCGCGTAATTGGTGTTGCTCTCAACACTGTCCTTCTTCGTGAGCACGCACACCCGCCCATGGCGACTGAGGTGAATCGCGGAGAGCAGCCCCGCGATCCCGCTTCCGACAACGCAATAATCAAAATCGTGAATCTTCATCAGCTCAATCCCCGCCAGACCTGTTCGGCTAGAATTTTTTCCTTACTCTTAACCTTCAGCGTCATATTGTCCCCCGTTTTTTATGCCCGCGCCTTGATAAACTCTCGGGCCTCGCGCTCCTGACGATCCGTACGGAAACCGGCGCCCGCAAAACACCTCTCTTCTCTACAGCGACTTCAGCCTTCCTGACAGGCTTTTCCGACAGGCACACCGATGCTATGCGCTCGGCAAGGGCTTCGAGAAGCCGGCACCTGGCGCTCACCGCCTCGGCCTCTATTTTACCCATCAGGGCGGCGTAGTCCACGGTATCCTCAAGCCTGTCCGACCTGCAAGCTCGGCCGAGATCCGCATGCAGCGAGAGCGACACGTGAACTGTTCGCTTCGTCCTTCGCTCATGATCGAAGGCGCCTATGACACACCTCACCGGAAAACGCTCGATGCAAATGACATCCATTTCGCTCTCCCGTCACAACAGGTGCTGGCCGCCGTCAACAAACAGGACCTGTCCCGTTATCGAGTCGCACTCCAGCAGCATAAGCACGGCCGACGCCACGTCGGCCCGTGATGGTCTTTTACCGAGCGGAACGAAGCCCGCCTTCTCCCGGACCTCCGCGCCGCCGGCCGGCCCGAGAACCGGCCCGGGCGCGACTCCGTTCACGGCTATACGCGGAGCCAGCTCCAGCGCCGCGAGCGCTGTGAGATCAGCCAGCGCCCTCTTGGAAAGCAGGTAGGGAAGCATCCCCGCCTCGTTGCAGGTGATCCGGCGATCGAGCAGGTTGATGATCTTCCCCTTGCCGGGCCGCTGCGCGAACGCCCTTGTCATCCACAACGGGGCCAGCAGGTTGACGTTGAGCTCGTGGAGAATTTCCGTCTCCGAGGCGGCGGCCAGGCATTTCTTGTGAAAAACCGCTGCGTTGTTGACCAGCACATCAAGCCGCCCCGCAAGCCTCCGTGTCTGGTCCATGACGCGGGCACAGCCTTCGGGCGAATCGAGATTTCCGCCGACCGTCCAGCTTCGCGTTCCCGCGGCACGGAACCGCGCCGCTAGCGACGCCGCCTGACGCTGCGAGCCATGGTAGTGAATGACCACATTGCAGCCGCGCGCCGCGAGCGCAACGCAGATCGCCCTGCCGACGCGAACCGCCCCTCCCGTGATTAGCGCAGTCTTTCCGCTCAATTTCATATTCGGTTCTCAACCTGAATGTACCGTTCAACGCGAACGATGTTCAGAGCAAGACAACTCATTATCGTTGCAGTGATACTTCTTGCAGCCTCACAGATCAAGTCTTTTCTTTTTCATGAAAACACAGAAAAGGGAAATCGGTCAACGATAGCGGCGACGAGAACGGCTTACGATTCGGGAACTCATCCTCGTTGTCCGCTCTCGTCGCCGCTATATCCTCCGGTCACATCCAATAATCAACGGTCATCAGCGGCTGATTGAACAGCGCGGCGCCAAGATCAGTCGTCGCAACAGACAAAAAGCCTGCCGCCGCGAACGCGCGCCTGTGAGCTTCCGCGGACACCAGCATTTGACCGGAGAACCCATGAGTTGTCTCAAGGGTGGTCATCACGTGCCGTCCAAGGCGCGATGCCAAGAGACCGGGCTCGACTCCGTGCGCCTCGATTGAAACAATCCCGTGACGACTGCGGCAGGACCGCCAGCGCCGCAGGCATTCGACAAGACTCCATTCGGCTTCCCGTGCGGTAATGTAATTTCCCCTTCCATCCAGAAACACGCGGCGCGAACTTGTCCGCCACTCCGCGAATCCAACGCTATCGGAAGGCTGCAAAAGGATCGAGCCGCAGCCCGTATTTTGGCGGATTCAGGAAGTACGGGCTGAAACGGACGAAAAACACCGGGATCATCGAAGTGGGCGGCGGAAGATGAACGACGTGCGGCAGCCAGTCCATCATTTCCCCGT
>JAGYMT010000008.1 GCA_018400335.1 Kiritimatiellia bacterium
GCAGACTGTCACCCGATTTTGAACCATGCCGGAATTCGCATTATGAATTGGACCAAGGTCGCGGGGGGGGCGGCCATAAGCGATGAACCTTATGCATCAATGTTGTGTATTCATCATAATGCATCTGCTGGAAGATTTCACTTGCGTGATTGCCTAAAAGCAGTCTAGTATTCGTTGTGATGAAAACAAAGGAAGCAGGTGACCTGATACGGAAGCGCCGTGGTGCACTGGGCATTGACCAACGCACGTTGAGCGAGATATCCGGGGTCGCCATCCACACGTTGAGCAACATCGAGGCCGGGAAAGGCAATCCAACCGTGGCCACCCTTGACCGGGTGCTCAACGCGTTGGGCATGGAACTGCGCATCGAGATCAGGAAGTAGGAGACAGGTCGTGAGTCGAAGCGGAAAAGTCTGCTGCCGAGGATCGCTTGCCGGACGTATCGAGGAGGCGCCGGACGGTTACCGCTTTACCTACGCCTCCGACTACCTGGCCTCAGCGCAGTCCAAGCCCATCAGTCTGACGCTTCCAAGGCAAAGCGCACCCTATACATCGAAGACCCTATTTCCTTTCTTCTTCGGATTGCTGGCGGAAGGAATTCTCAAAGAGACGCAGTGCCGCAAGCTGAAACTGGACGAGAATGACCATTTCGGCCGCCTGCTCAAGACGGCGAACAGCGACACCATCGGCGACGTCACCGTGGTCGAGGAACCGGAGGCGTAAATGTTCTACTGCATGTCAACACTGGCCGAGATCCCTCGCGAGGGCTACAGCGCCGCCGCGGAACGCCTGCTGGCCGGCGGTAACCGCGCGTTCCCTTGTCGTTTGGCGTGCAACCGCGCCGATGTCATCGAGTTCCGTATCCGGGCTGCCGAGCATATGTCCATCTCCGGGATACAGGACAAGATTTCGCTGAAGCTCATCCGCGGGAAGCTCGTTCCCGCGGAGAAGGACGGCGAGTACATCTTAAAGCCGATTCCGACTGCCGATATCCCCCGTTTCAAGGCCGACATACCGGCCAACGAACACCTCACGATGCAGATCGCATCGCAGGTCTTCGGCATCGCCACGGCGGTCAACGCGGTCATCCGTTTCGCTGACGGCGAGCCGGCCTACATCACCCGCCGGTTTGACCGGCGCAACGGCGTGAAGATCGGGCAGGAGGACTTCTGCCAGTTGTCCAACCGGACCGAGGAGACGGCAGGCCGGAACTACAAGTACGACGGCAGCTACGAGGAGGCCGGTCGCATTCTGAAGCAGTACTGCAGTGCGTACCCCGTGGAAGTCGAGAAGCTCTTCGCCCGGATCGTGTTCAACTATATCATCTCGAACGGGGACGCGCACCTCAAGAACTTCTCGCTGCTCGAAAGCGAGTTCGGCGACTACATTCTGACGCCGGCCTACGACCTGATTTGCACGTCGTTGCACTTCCCCGACGAGTCCCGGACCGCCCTGGACATGTTCGACACGTTCGAGACCGAGAGCTTCCGGCGGAATGCGTTCTACAAACGGATGGACTTACTCAAACTGGCCGAGTTCTACGGCATGAACGCCGAACGAGCGGAGCGGTGTCTGCGCCACTTAGCCGACAGCGAGTCCCGCATCGTCGCTTTGATCGAACGCTCGTTCCTCTCCGAAAAGGCCAAAGCCGACTTCCGCGGTCGCTTCCATAACCGGCTGATGGCGATCGCGGACTGACCCGACTGCGAGCAGACAACGCGGCTGAGTGCGCGCGAGACGGTTGCAAACGGCGTTCAGCCTGCCCGCGCGCGGAGCGCACGGGCAAACATTAACGCTTGGTCTGCATAGAAGCAGATAACTTGTTTTTCATAGCAGTTTCTCGACATGCCGAGATTGTTGTGCCGATTGTTCTGGACGGGCGTTCGTGCCGATGTTACAGTACTCCGACATTTTTCTTGGAGTGTGCGCATGATTGACGGTTTCCTGAAATCAGTTCTATCCCGATTTGGCATGCCGCGTCGAATGGGGCTGTTCCTCCTGTTGCTTGCTGCCGGCGTGTTCTTCTGCTGGTGGGAGGTTTCGCGGTCGTCCGCGCGGATGAGGGAAAGCCTGCTGCTGCGGGCGGGCGTGGCGGGGCAAGCAATCAACCTGGAGCGCGTGAAGACGCTGCTGGCGCCGGAGCCCGATCTTTCGGGAGCCGACTATCTGCGCCTCAAGGAACAGCTGCTCTCGATACGCATGGCCGACCCCAGTTGCCGCTTCGTCTACCTGCTCGGTCTTGAGCCTGATGGCGCAATCTATTTCATTGTTGATGATGTGCCGGCCGGACACGAGGACGAGGCGCTGCCTGGGACGATATATGACGACGCGCCGGCTGAGTTTCTCCACGTTTTTGACAGCCGGGTTCCCTTGACGATCGGACCGTACAAGGACCGCTGGGGAATATTTGTCAGTGCCGCGGTCCCGATCCTCGATCCGAAATCCGGCCAAGTCCTTGCTGTGCTGGGAATGGATATTGACTCCCGCGCGTGGATACTGGGCCTCGCTGCCGATTCGGCGTCCGTCGTGGCCTTGGTGCTCGCTTTGCTTGTCGTTGTGCTGGTGTTTCTGTTTGTCGTGCGCAGGGAACATGCCCCGCCCAAGCCGGTGCTCCTGCGCCTGATGCCGCCGCTGGCCTTCATCTTGGCAGCCTTAACCATCGGCGGGGGCTGGCTCCTGTGGCGGGAACATCAGGAACGAGTCCAGGAGCGAGTGCTGTATCAGATAGAGCAAGCCTCGCGCGAACTTGGCGTGGATATTGATAACCAGGCGGCCGGGATTGCAATGGCGCTGGCGCATATAGTTGCGGATACTTCAGACCATCAGATGATGCGCAAGGGCGATGCGGAGGGACTTCTGGCGAAATGGAATCCGCTCTACGAGAAGTTGAATAAGGAAAATTTCATAACGCATTTTTCGTTCATGGACACGAACCGTGTTGTCATGCTGCGTGTGCACAATCCGGAGCTGCGAGGTGACGTTGTAGACCGCTTCATTGCGCTGGAGGCTGAGCGAACGGGCGGGTTGTCGTATGGCATTGAGCCCGGGCCTCTGGGCACCTTCACACTTCGCGTGATTCAGCCGGTGTTCGATGCCGATGGTTTGGTTGGCTATATTCAGCTTGGAAAGGAAATTGAGGATATCCTCGAACGCCGCAGGAGAGCCGGCTCCGAATTGGCAATACTGATCAGGAAGCCCTTCGAAGTCAGGGAGACATGGGAAGCGGGCATGAAGGAGCTCGACAGGGAAGCGGACTGGGATAGGCTTCCTCACAGCGTGATTGTCTACGCATCTCAGATGCGGCTGCCGGATGTCTTCGATGAAATAGCCGATCACGATCCCCAGAGTGATTATCCGCATGGCAGCCCCGGACGGGAGTTCAATTACAATGGAAAAATATGGCGGGCATCCGCGACATGTCTTAGCGATGCATCGGGAGCCGAAAGCGGTTGCCTGCTGGTGATGCATGATGTGACATCGGATCAGATTGCTTTCTGGCGGGTGTCCGTGCTGGCAGGAACGCTTGCTGCCGTTGTTCTCGTCGCCCTGCTGGGGTTTGTCTACGTGCTGCTTCGTCGCACCGATACCGGCATACTCGTCCAGCAGGCCAGGCTAAGGGAGAGCGATGAGCATCTGAGGGCAACACTGCGCTCCATCGGCGACGGTGTCATTGCAGCGGATGCGTCGGGCAGGATCACGAGCATCAACAGGATCGCCGAGAAGCTCACCGGATGGAGCTCGGATGAGGCAGTGGAAAGACCGGTTGACGAAGTTTTCAATATCATCAACGAGCTGACTCGCGAGAAGTCGAACAACCCTGTTGAGAGGGCGCTGCGCGAGGGCTTGATTGTGGGGCTAGCGAACCACACGGTGCTTATCGCGCGGGACGGAACGGAGCATCAGGTTTCCGATAGCTGCGCCCCGATAATTGATGCCGACGGCAAGGTGACCGGCGCCGTCCTTGTCTTCCGCGATGTCAGCGAGGAGTATCGCCGCCGCGCGTGGGAACGCTTCGAGCTGCATTTCCAGCAGATTGTGGCGGATATTTCGGCGCGGTTCATAAGCCTCAAGGAGGACGATTTCGACAGGTCGGTTGACGAAGTTCTGGCCAGACTCGGCAAGTTGTTTCACGTGGATCGAGGCTACCTCTTCATGTTCTCGGAAGACCTCGTGACCATGGACAACACCCATGAATGGTGCGCGCCCGGAATCGTGCCGCAGAAGGACAAGGTCCAGAACTTCCCGGTGGACACCATGCCGTGGTGGAAGGCGGAGATCCTCAAGGGTGATCCGATATTCGTCAGGGATGTCAATGAACTGCCGCCGGAGGCTGATGCTGAGAAGAAGGAATTTCTCTCGCAATCCATCAAGTCGCTCGTTTGCCTGCCGATGTGCGGGGAGAGTGGAAAACTGATCGGATTCATGGGGTTCGACTCCGTCGGCGCCCGGCACGTGTGGCCGAGAAATCAGGTGCGCATGCTGAAGGTTGTCGCGGATATTATCGCGAGGGCGATATCGAGAAGTGAGTCGCAAAAGGAATTACGCGAGAGCGAGTCCAGTTTGAAAGAAGCTCAGCAGATAGCCAAAATGGGGCGTTGGGATCTCTTTCATGCGACGAACAAACTGAAGTGGGATGAGGTCATATTCGATACCTTCGAGATTACCCCGTCTGAGTTCAAAGCTTCATACGAGGCATTCCTGGCGGCAATCCATCCTGACGACCGCGAGATGGTGGATAAAGCATGGACCAAATCGCTGACCGATAAGCAGCCGTACATGATCGAACATCGGCTGCTGATGAATGACGGAAGAGTCAAGTGGGTCAACGAACGATGCCGGACGGATTTTGACGAAATAGGCAGGCCTGTGCATTCTGTCGGCGTTGTGCAGGATATCACGGAAGTCAAGAGGGAGATTATTTTCCGGGATATTGAAGGCGAGGCGCTCTCCATACTCAACAGTTCGGCTGATTTCAAGGTGTCGCTGAGCCGGATACTCAGGGCTATAAAGAAGCGAACAAGCTGTGACGCCGTTGGAATCCGTCTGCAGGACGGCGAGGATTTTCCGTATTTTGCTCAGGACGGCTTCCCGGAGAGTTTTCTCCTTTCCGAAAACTCGATAACTGCCCGTGATTCGAAGTCCGGCCTGTGCCGGAATCCCGATGGATCGGCTTGCCTGGAATGCACGTGCGGCCTGGTGATTTCCGGGAAGACCGATCCGTCAAGCTCCATGTTCACGCCCGGCGGAAGCTTCTGGATAAACGATTCGAACGTTCTGCTCGACCTGCCGGAGAAAGAAGACCCGCGGTATTGTCCGCGAAATGTGTGTATCCGAAGCGGCTATGCCTCGGTTGCATTGATCCCGATAAGGACAAGGGAGAAAATCGTCGGCCTTCTGCAGTTGAACGCAAAAGGAAAGGGATTGTTCTCCCCTTCCGCCATTCAGATCCTTGAGGGGATGGCATCCCATATCGGCGAGGCTCTGATGAGAAAACAAGCCGAGGATGCCCTTCGCGAGACCAATCTGCATCTTCAGGAGGCCACTATACGGGCAAATGAACTGGCGGAGAAGGCCGAGGCCGCCAACCTCGCGAAGAGCGAGTTCCTGGCCAATATGAGCCATGAAATACGGACGCCGATGAACGGGGTGATAGGAATGACCGGGCTGCTCCTCGATACGCGGCTTGCGGATGTACAGCGTCGTTACGCTGAGGCCGTGCGCGGAAGCGCGGAGGCCCTGATGCGGGTCGTGAATGATATTCTTGATTTCTCGAAGATCGAGGCAGGGAAGGTTGATGTGGAGGTTCTCGATTTCAACCTGCAGAACCTGCTTGACGATTTTGCCTCAACCATGGCGGTTTCGGCAGAGTCGAAGAAGATCGAACTTCTCTGTTCGGTTGATCCGAAGTCCCCCGTTTTGCTCCGCGGCGACCCGGGCCGGCTTCGTCAGGTTCTGACTAATCTGACCGGCAATGCGATCAAGTTCACGCCCGAGGGCGGCGAAGTGGAGATTAGTGTCTGTCCGGACGGGGAAAACACGGATTGCGCGCGGCAGGCCGACCCCCCCGCAATCCGGCTGCGTTTCTCGGTGAGGGACACGGGAATCGGGATTCCCCGCGATAAGCAGTCTCTGTTGTTCAACAAGTTCACGCAGGTGGATGCTTCAACCACCCGCAAGTATGGCGGCACGGGCCTGGGTCTGGCGATCTCAAAAGAACTTGTGGCCATGATGGGCGGAGAAATAGGGGTGGATAGCGAGGTAGACAAAGGGTCTGATTTCTGGTTCACCGCATGTCTGGAAGTTCAGCCCCTCTCCGGCAGAGCGGACGATCCGCCGATGCGTGATCTTGATGGCGTGAGGGCGCTCATCGTGGACAATAATGAAACCGGGCGAGAGATTCTCTCGACCAGGTTGAGATCATGGGGAATGAGGACGTCGGAAGCAAGGGACGGGGGCGAGGCGCTCGATATCATGCGCCGCGCCGGCGAGGAAGGTGATCCCTTCCGCATTGCCCTTGTTGACATGCAGATGCCCGGCATGGACGGGGAGTCGTTGGGTCGGGCGATCAAGTCGGATGATAATCTCTCCGCAACCATCATGATCATGCTGACCTCCATGGGCAAGGGCGAGCATCCTGAGCGCATAAGGGATATCGGGTTCGCGGATTATGCCATGAAGCCGGTTCCGCATGCGGAGCTGAAGAACATGCTGCAGCGCGCCTTGTCCGGGCGGGATGAGGAAGGCGCCGTCGCTGGTGCGGACGCAGGGCGCGAGGAGCGCGATACAACGGGCCTGTTCGCGGGGTGCAAGGCGCGGATACTGCTCGCGGAGGATAATATAACGAACCAGCAGGTTGCCCTTGGAATCCTCATGAAGATGGGGCTCGGCGCCGATGCTGTCGCAAACGGCGTCGAGGCGCTCAGCGCCGTTTCAACGCTCCCTTATGATCTCGTGCTTATGGATGTGCAGATGCCCGAGATGGACGGCCTGGAGGCGACGAGACAGATCAGGAATTTGAACATCAAACATCAAACATCAAACATCAAACATTCTTCCGATATCCCGATTATCGCCATGACCGCCTATGCGACGCGGGATGATAAGGCCAAATGCATTAAGGCGGGAATGAACGACTTCGTGTCGAAGCCCGTGACGCCCGGCGCTCTGGCGGACGTGCTTGAGAAATGGCTTCCGGAAGGTGGGCGGACGGATAGCGGTCAGGGGGCAGTGGACAATGATCACGCCGCGGAAGACTCACCACAAAAGAAGGAAGGGTTGCCGCCGGTTTTCGACGAAGCGGCGCTGCTCGACAGGGTGATGGGCGACAAGGCGCTTGCTCGCAAGGTGGTGAACATTTTCGTCGAGGATATGCCGGTTCAGATCGAGTCGTTGCGCGATCGGCTTGAAGCGGGCGACGTAAAGGGCGTTGTGCACCAGGCTCACACGATCAAGGGCGCCGCGGCAAATGTGAGCGGTGAGCGCCTGCGCGCCGCCGCCTTCGATATCGAAAAGGCGGCCACTGCGGGAGATTTGTCTTCAGCGCGTGAGTCAATGTCGCGGATAGATGATGAGTTCAAAGCGTTGAAAATGGAGATCGAGAGCTGGAAGGAAATATTGTGAGAATACTTATAGCCGAAGATGATTCCACTTCACGCACAATGCTCGTGGGCGTGCTGAAGAGAAACGGGCATGATGTGCAGGAAACGGTTAATGGGGTTGAAGCATGGGAGATTCTGCGTGAGCCCTCAGCGCCGAAACTGGCGATCCTGGACTGGATGATGCCCGAGATGGACGGATTGGAGGTTGTCCGGCGGGTCCGGGGGTTGAGCACCGACCGCCAGCCGTATATCATAATGCTCACCGCGAAGGGCGGCAGGGCCGACCTTATAGCCGGATTGGACGCGGGAGTGAATGAGTACCTCACGAAGCCGCTCGATATCGCCGAACTGCGCGCCCGCGTGGAGGTGGGCCGGCGGATGGTTGACATGCAGGAGGCGCTGGCGGCTAAGGTCGAGGAGTTGCACAAAGCGCTCGAGGATATCAAGACCTTGCGCGGCATAATCCCGATCTGCGCGAACTGCAAGAAAATACGCGACGATAAGGGCTACTGGAATCAGGTGGAGGTCTACGTCCGCAAGCATTCGGAGGCGGAATTCAGCCATGGCATATGCCCGGATTGCGCGAAAAAGCTGTATCCCGATCTCTACCCGAAAATTGCCAATGAGCTGAAGTAGTTCATCGCTCGTCAATGCCCGGGACCGCCGAGCACCAGCTCGGCACGGAGAGGGAAGAGGCCCATCGGTGAAATGCCGAGCTGGTGCTCGGCGGTCCCGGGGGTGGAAATGCAACCGCGAGAAGAGCCTTATCCCGTTCTCCGTTCATTTTTCTCCAGGTGTTCACCCCTCATCGCCGCTGAGCTGCGCGATTACGTTGAAATCCTCGAGCGTGGTCACATCCCCGGAAATCTCGACTCCCGCGGCGATCTGTTTCAGCAGTCGGCGCATGATCTTTCCGGAGCGCGTCTTGGGCAGGGCCTGCGCGAACCGGATCTCGTCGGGCTTCGACACAGGTCCGAGCTCCTTGCCCACGTGCGCCCTGAGCTCGTCTCTCAGCGTGTCGCTCGGCTTGGCGTCGGCACGCAGCGAGACGAAAGCCACCAGACCCGAGCCCTTCATGTCGTCGGGTCTGCCGACCACCGCTGCCTCGGCTACCGCCGGATGGCTCACGAGCGCGCTCTCGACCTCCGCAGTGCCGATGCGGTGGCCTGAGACGTTTATCACGTCGTCAATGCGGCCCATGATCCAGAAGTAACCGTCCTTATCCTGCCTGGCCCCGTCGCCCGTGAAGTAGCTGCCCGGCACGTCGCTCCAGTAGGTCCAGCTGAACCGCTCTCTGTCGCCCCACACCCCGCGCAGCATGCTCGGCCACGGCTTGCGCAGCACCAACTTGCCTCCGTGGTTGGCGCTTACGGGGTTGCCGTCGTCCGTTAGAACCTCGGGGTGGACGCCGAAGAACGGGACCCCGGCGGAGCCCGGCTTGCAAGCCATGGCGCCGGGCAGAGTTGTTATCATTATGCTGCCGGTCTCAGTTTGCCACCACGTATCAACGATGGGGCAGCGGCCGCCGCCTATGACCTTGTGATACCACATCCAGGCGTGGGGATTGATCGGCTCGCCAACGGTGCCGAGCAGCCTGAGCGAGGAGAGATCGTGCTTGTCGACCCATTCGTCGCCCCATTTGATGAAGGCGCGGATGGCGGTCGGCGCGGTGTAGAAAATGGTGACGCGATGGCGCTGGACGATGCTCCAGTAGCGGTCCTTTTCGGGGAAGTTGGGTGCGCCCTCGTACATTAGGATCGTCGTGCCGTTCGCCAGCGGACCGTAGACGATGTAGCTGTGCCCCGTGATCCATCCTATGTCCGCGGTGCACCAGTAGATATCGTCTTCGCGGATGTCGAAGACGTGTTTGTGCGAGAGCTTTGCGCCGAGCAGGTAGCCGGCGGTCGTGTGATATATCCCCTTCGGCTTGCCTGTCGAGCCGCTCGTGTAGAGGATGAACAGGGGATCCTCGCTCTCCATTTCCTCGGGCGGACAATCGGCGCCGGCCTTCTTCATCTCGTCGTCCCACCACACATCGCGCCCGGCCACCATACCCGCTTCGTGCGCGGTCCTCCGGAAGACGATGACCTTCTGTATTGATTCACAGAGCAGCTTGCCTTCCGCGTTCTTTATAAGGAAGGAATCGTCAACGTTCTTCTTGAGCGGAACGATCGCACCGCGCCGGTATCCGCCGTCGGCTGTTATGATCAGGCTGGCCTTGCTGTCGTGCACTCTGTCGGCAATGGCCTGCGCGCTGAATCCGCCGAAAATCACTGAGTGAATCGCGCCTATTCGAGCGCAGGCGAGCATTGCGACAACAGCCTCGGGAATCATGGGCATATAGATGATGATCCTGTCGCCCTTGCCCGCGCCGTTCTGCTTGAGCACGTTTGCGAACCTGCTGACGGAGTCATGCAATTGACGGTATGTTATTCTGCATATCTCCGCCGGCGCCCCGTCCTCTTTCACCGGTTCGCTTTCCCATATGATCGCGGTCTTGTCGGCAACCGCGGTTTCGAGGTGCCTGTCGAGGCAGTTGTGCGCCACGTTCAGGCGTCCGCCATGGAACCACTTTGAGTCCGGCGCCTCCCACTCGCACACCTTGTCCCATCTCCTGAACCATTCAACATGCTCCTCGGCCTGTTCGGCCCAGAACTGTTCCGGATCCTCAATGGACTGCCGGTAGAGCCTCTTGTATTCATCGTCCGACGAAATAGCGGAGCCCTCGCTGAAGCCGGCCGGCGGATGAAACATCTTCGTTTCATGCTGCGCGCTCTCAATCTCGGAGCCCGAATCAGCGATGAGCTGCTCGAGTCCCGATGTCCTGATAATCTCCGTGATAAAGGGGTTGGCGTTGACGATCGAGAAGTTACCGCGCTTTACCCGCTTGGCGCATCTCAGGACCACTCTGATGAACGCGGATGAAAGGTATTCGACCTTGCCGAGATCGAACACTATCTTCATCTTATCGTCCGCCTTGCCCTGGAACCCGGAGCCGGTCAACTCCTTGAGCTTCGCCTCGACGGAGTTGGAAAGCTCCGTGCATTGCTCGCTTCCGAGGTGACCTTCGAATACACACGTCAATAAGTCTGTTCCGGCATCATGTTTGAATGAGAGCATATTTTTCTCCATGTTGTTGTTTTCGAAAGAATCATTCAGAGTTCAGGTTTTAGGTGTCAGGTGTCAGTCTGGCCTCCGGGCGCGATGCCCGGGTTTTTCATGGGACTGATTGTCCTTGTTTCTGGAGACGGCGGTCCCCGCCGTTTCCCATCCGGCCGGGACGGCCGGCTCCAGGACAATGGCTATCTGGTATTGTATTTCTATGATTTGCATATGTTCTCAGAGACAAGGGTTTAGTGGCGGTCCCTGAGCGGATATCGGGTTTTTCAGGGAGACTGAATAACCAACAGCCAACAGTCCCAACATCCAATGTCCAAGGAAAGATGAGAGAGAATAGAGAATGACATGTCCCCGGGATGGCCATTCGTAAAGCTCTCTCACTTGGGAGTTGGAAATGCCTTGTTGGATATTGGGTGTTCATGTTTACAGTAGTTATGGCTTGAATCAACTTTTCATCGGTGCAGTAGCGCCGTCTCCTTCCGCCACGGAGAACCGCTCGCGGAAATCAGTCCACAGAACCTTTCTCTGCCAATCGCGGACCTGCGACGCCAATTCGGCGGGCAATGTCCTTCCCGCATTCCGTGCGCACCATCCGATTACGTCGTTCGAAAGAAGCAGGTAGGGCTCGATGTCAAGCCCGCTCGCGATATCGGCCCGCCACTTCTGCATGGCTTTGAGCCGATTGCCGTAGCCGGGCGTTGATCTCGGGCGATATGCGCGGCTCGGATGTCTTTCTTCGGGCCCGGCCGCCCCCCTGCTGACCGCCTCGATCAGGCGCGTGGAATTGGACTCGCGGTAGATCGCGGGGTGGAGGCCCGGTATCTTCTGAATGTCAGTTGCCGTCCGCGGCGGTTTGACGGCCATTTCAACGAGGATCTTGTTCCTGATCAGGAAGTGTACGGGGCGGCCGAGCTTCCTGGCAAGCTGATCCCGGAATTCCGCCAGCTCCCTCAGAACGGCAAGCTGCCGTCCGTTCAGCGCCGTGCTGCCCTTGATTCTGGTGTGCGGGGCCGGTTCGTCCGGAGAGTCCTCAAATGTCTCGAGCAGCTTGAATTCCTCCTGCGCCCACGAAAGCCTGTCCAGCTCGGTCAGCCGCCTTTCGAGAATGTCCTTGAGATCGAACAGAAAACGGGTGTCTCGGGCCGCATAGTCGAGCGCGTCCCTGCGGAGGGGGCGCTTCAGCCAATCAATTCGCTGGAATTTCTTGTCGGTCTTGACGTTCAGCAGTTCGTCCAGCAGGCTGCCAAGTCCGTACTGTCTGAACCCGCAGAACTGGGCGGCAAGCTTGGTGTCGAAGAACCTGTTCAAGTTCCACTTATAAACCTGCCGGCAGGCGCGCTTGTCGAAATCGGCGTCGTGAATGATAAGTTCCACGCCGGGATTGGTAAGCATCGCGCCCAGCGGGGCAAGATCAATCTTGGAAAGCGGATCGAAGACGAAGGTCTGGCCGTCGCGGATGGAGACCTGGACGAGCGCAATGTGAAGGCCGTAATGATGGCAATGGTTTTCCATCTCGAGATCCAGGGCCAACTCCGAGACACCGGCTAGTCTCTCCGCGGCCGCGCTCATGGCGCCGGTGTTATCAATCAGTTCGTATGCCTGTTCTTCCTGCATTATTCTCTCTTCACTATTCATAATGGAAGCTGCTCTCCCGTCCGAATGCCATGACCGCAAATGAAGGCTGATCCGCTCATGATCCTGCGGCCTTCCGGCTGCACCTCCAGGAGTCGGAGTCCGCCGTTGCCCGTGATGATTAACGGGCCCGGTCCGGATGTTTCCAGCACAACGCCCGGCGATATCGCTGCGCCCGATGATTCGATTGTTTCAACGCGCGTCTTGAAAACGCGCACCGTTGCGCCGCCGGCGCGCTCGAAGAAGCAGCCCGGCCGGGGGTTGAAGCCGCGAACCCTGTTGTGCAGTTCAGTCGCGGGCTTGATCCAGTCGAGTCTTCCGTCCAGTTTGGCAAGCTTTGGCGCGAAAGTGGCTTCGGATTCAACCTGCGGCGTTCCATCGAGGCTGCCGCAGCGCGCGCGGTCGAGCGTGCGCGCGAGCAATTCCGCGGCAAGCGGCGCAAGCCTTTCGCCGAGGGTGGCGGCTGTGTCGTCGGCCCTTATCTCCGCGGTTGCGCCGTCAATTATGTCGCCGGTGTCCATACCCTCGTTCATAAACATGGCCGTAACGCCGGTCGCGGTCTCGCCGCGCGCGATTGCCCACTCAATGGGCGCCGCGCCCCGGTACTTTGGAAGCAGGGATGTGTGCATATTGATACAGCCCAGCGGCGGAATGCCGAGCAGCGGCGCTTTGAGTATCTGACCGTAGGCGACCACCGCTATGAGTTCGGGACGAAGCTCGCGGATTTCCCGGATGCTTGTGTCGTCGTTGACGTTGCGCGGTGTCAGGACCGGAATCTCGCTTCCATGGACAAGCGCGCGAACGGGACAGGGCGCCACCGTGAGTTTTCGTCCCTTCGGCCTGTCCGGCTGGGTGACGACCGCGGCCAGGACGTCGGCGTCCGCCGAGATGATTCTCTCCAGGCACGGACACGCCAGTGCGGCTGAACCCATGAAGATAATACGCATTTTTCGGTCTATTCCTCGTTAAATGAGCATTGCGGCAACAGCGCGTTCGGATTCGCGCAGAATGCGCTCATGCAGACTGTTCCCATGCGCGTCCATCGTGACGATGGCCGGGAAATCTTCCACATCAAGTTCCCACATCGCCTCCGCCGTCCCGAATTCATCGAGAAAGTGCACGGAAACAACTCTTTTGATTTTATCCGCCAGCACCTGCGCGGCGCCTCCGACCGCATGAAGGTAGGCGCATCCGTGTTTCGCGCAGGCGGCAAGCGTGTCCTTTCCCATGCCGCCTTTTCCGATCACCAGTCCGATCTTGTGGTCCTTGATGATCCGCGGCATGAAGCGCTCTTCCCTCGCGGAGGTCGTGGGCCCGGCCGCGCGGACCGCCCACCTGTTGTTCTCGCGAACGACCACGGGGCCGCAATGATATATAGCGCAGGCTTTCAAGGAAACGGATGACCTTCCGCCCTTGAACAGGTGTTCGTGCAGCCTGTCGCGTCCGGTAACGATCCTGCCGGAGATGTTCACGAGGTCGCCCGTGGCCAGCTTGCGCACCTTTGCTGAAGTGAATGGATATGTCAGTTCATGAATCATTACAGCCATTTCAGAATATTGCCGCGACGGGCGTTCATGACGATGCCGCCCCGGCGGCAGGCCCAGCACATATAGGCAAGGCTCACAAAATAACTTGCCGGCAACCGGCTGAGCGCCGCTATTTGCACCCCGATCAGGGTGGTGGCGCCGCCGAAACCCATGGGGCCGATGCCCGTGGCGTTGGCGTCTTTCAGGATCAGTCTCTCCAGGCGCGCCAGGTTCCGGTTCGGGGAAACATCGTTGAGCTTTCTCAAAAGCTGTTGCTTGGCAAAATCGGCGCCGGCAGCCCGGTCGCCGCCCACGCAGATTCCGAGAATGCCGGGCGCACAGCCCATTCCCTGTGCGCGCCACACGGCGTCCAGCGCGCACCTGCGTACGCCGTCCCAATCCCTGCCGGCCTTGAGGGACGTATCAGGAAGACTGTATTGCGCACTCACGTTCTCGCTGCCGCCGCCCTTCATGAGAAGCCTCAATTCCACTACGGCTTTGGCGCCATATTGAACGTGAATGGCGGGAGCGCCGGCCCCTATGTTCGTGGCGCGTGATACATTAGTGAGCGTGTCTATCGTGTTCTGCCTCAGACAGCCCTGTTCCGTTGCTCGCGCCACTGCCGACCGTATCGCGCCGCTCACGCCCTCGACGTCAAAGCCCGCGGGAACCTTGAGGTAGAAATGAAGAGAACCGGTGTCCTGACAGATCGGAAGCGACCGCGCTTTCGCCGCGCGCACGTTTTCGAGGATGGTGTCCAGCGCCCATTGCGCGGTGGAATTCTTCAATTCCCTGTTTCTGGCCCGCCTGACGGCCGACTCGATATCGGTCGGGAGTTCGGACGAAGTCTTACATATAAGCCGGGTGAGATTGTCTTCCCAGATGTTCCATTCTTTTGAGGCCATAATCCGCACATTTTGGCTTCCCGCGGGATGATGTGCAAGCACATTCTGAAAAAGGTGGCCGAGCTGGTGCTCGGCGGTCCCAGGGACGGGTAGGGTGGTGGCCGAG
>JAGYMT010000080.1 GCA_018400335.1 Kiritimatiellia bacterium
TCGTTGTGCGCATGCCCTGCTTGTTCATCGCATAGAATTCAGGATGCTCCTCGGCGTATTCCGACGGAGGCAGAAGGTCGCCCAGAAAGTTATCGCCCACCAATGGGTAGTCGAGGTGCGGGTTGAAGCCGATTTTCAGCGCCCAATCGGCCGGGCAAGCGGCACTCCGGATGGCGAAATCGGGGTGACTGACGAGATCGAGTTCCGGCACGACTATGGTTGTTCTTTCGGGAACGACCTCTCCCCACTCGCCGGGAAAGAACCATCGGCACCCCAGTTTTTCGAGCAGGGCATAGGCGGCATACAGCGTGCCCTGGTAGGGCCCGTCGTTATTGCCGGCGACCACCAGTGATGCGCCCAGGGTTTTGAGCACGTATCCTTCCTCCTCGAAAATCTCGGGACGAATCGCAGGATTGAACCCGCCCGGGATTTTGACGCCCAGCTTCCGGGCGGCTTTCGTGTCGCCAACCAGAATGGTCACGACCGGCTTGCCCTCCACGGGTTGGCCTTCCTCGACTATGGGCAGCCTGGCGCCGCTCATTTTTTCGACATAGGTCTGGATTGCCTCGGCCGCGCGCAGCCACTTGGACTTCTCTGCCGGTTTGACTGACTTCGCCTTGGAATCGGCCGGCGCCGCGGGCGGCGACGGTTCCATTGCCACTATGATCACCGCGTTCGGCCGACCGTCCGTAACGATCGTGAGGTCGGCCGCCTGTGCGCCAATGGGGCCCATAGCAATCGCGAACAACATCATGTTCCGCCATATTTTCATCTTGCGTCCTCCTTGCGTTTGTGTTCGGAGCCGGGCTTGCCGGCGCCGTTTTGTTTGACCGATGGAACCGACTCCGTTTCCCGACCAGCTCCGACCTCGATCGGAACGTTCGGCAAGAGAAGACTGTAGAGATGAGAGCCGCCGGCGAAATAGAGTCTGCCATCCAGGATGTCGCCGCCGGAGTTGATTGACACGAGTGGCTTCGCAACAGGCATAAGGCGATGGGTTGCGAAGTTTACGCAAGTAATGGAATTGAGCAGGAGAAGGTAGAGCGTGCCGTCCGGGGAGGCCACCAGTTTGCGCTGTCCCTGCTGATAGCCGAGCGGGCCGAAGCTTTCGGTGGTGTCTTCCTCATGTACCAGGGTGCGGGTGCGCGGATCAAAGGCGAAAAAGCGGTGATCATCCGCCATGCCGTAGACGATGCCGTTTTGTCCCAACGCAAGGTCGAGATAGCACGGCGCGCCAGGGACTATCGGAGCGTGCCAGGTCATGCGGCGTGTGGCCAGGTCGAGGATGAACAGCTCGGCCACATCGACCTTGGTCTCGCCGCCCGTGCCGGGAGCGTTGCTGCTGCCGCAAAGTACGGTGCCGTCAGGCAGTGCGACCAGGCTCATGATGGAGTGATCGGGCAACAGATCGGTATGACGGAGCAGCGTGCCGCTTTCCTTTTCGCGGTCCCAGATGAGTAATCCGCCGCCGGTGTAGCCATAGCCGGGCGTGCCGGCCAATACCAGCGTTTTCCCGTCCGGGTGGGCCAGCAGGGCGTGTGGTCGGTAAATGTCCGGATCGCACTCGGTCAACCAGCGGGGATTGCACGCTGGATTGCCCTTCTCGGTGTTCACCCAGGGTCGCGCCGGATCCCATTCCAGAAGGAAGCCGCGGACATACCCGCCCATGAAGAAGCGCTCGCCCTGTCGTGCCACGGTGTTGAACTGCTTGTAGGCCTCCTCGTTTTTCCATGCTTCGGTGCCTGGGTTATAGCTGAAAAAGCGAAACGGGAACATGGTTCCGCCGCAGATGTTGCCGTCGGGCGCGACGGCCACGCTCATGACGCGTGCGCCCTCGCTCGAATACTCGAAAGCGACCTCCCGCACGGTTCCGTCAGTACGCTCCACCGCCAGTCTGCGGGTTAGCAGGTCGCAGTGCAACAATCTCGCGCCGTCAGGGAAGCGGTCGTGGAACAACGCCTGTGACGAGGTGATAATCGGCTTGGGGTGCCGTGAAGGCTCGCCGGCGAGACGGCTCGCCCGGCCCCGATAGAGCTGGTACCAGTCGCTGGCGGCACCTTCCAAAGCCTGTCCGTAGACCTTGCCGTCCTCGTCGCGGTAGACCAGCGCGGTGCCGATGGCGCGTTCGTCCGGCGACAGGATGGCGGTTGAAGTGCCGGTGGCGGGATCGAAGGCGATGATTTGGGATGCCGTGTTGCCGATGGCGAAGTAAATGTGGCCTGCGTCGTCCGCGGCTATGGAGCGCTGGTACTGTTTCCAGTTCTCCGCGTGCACGGCCCCGTAGTCGCGGAAGCTCCGGTCGGCAGGATCAAAAGAGAGCACCCCGCTGTTCGGATAGGAAACCGCCCAGATGCGTCCCTGATCGTCCTCTGTCATGCTCATGGCCATCTGAGGTGTCGTGACTTGGACGAAGGTGAAGGCGCGTCTAGCCACATCGAACTCCGTGAAGTGGCTGTTGAACTGGGTGTAAAACCGGTTGCGGCCGGAGAGCAACGAACTGAAAGGACAGTCCTCGCCGGGCGGAAACGGCATGGGGATCTCTTCGCTGTGTCCCGTCTCGGCGTCGATCAGCAGCAGGGCGTAGCCGCCGCGGTGGTCAAAGAGCCATACCAGCACAACGTTGCGCCCATGTTTGTCGACGGTCGCGACGGTGCCGCGGTGATTGCTCACGCGAACGGCTACTCCGTGGTCGAGAAAGCCGTTGTTTTCATCGGTTTTTGTGCCAATGCTGGGCATGTTGAAAATCCCCCTTTTCTTGTTAAGCGTTTTTCTGCGGTAAAATGTTTTTCATCCTACGCTATACGGCGTGAACCTCAAAAGCTCTGTCAGCATGATTCTCATGGTCATTTTTTATGTCTGTTTATGGCAGCAAAAGATTCAGTCTTTGGGCAGAACAAGACTTGGCTCGGAATGGTGAGTTCCGTTATCATGCCGGCGAACGGTTTCCAGAAACGCGCGGACGTTCTCATCCGGCGTGCGCACGGTGATCTCCGTCATAATCCCCGGCGCTCCGCGGCGTATGTAGTCTTCGCATAAATCGCGAATCGAGTCCGGGGTGCCGTTCAGCATGTCACGAACTGTGAAAAGGTTATATGTGAAAAACATGCCCGGGCATTCCTCCAGGATTTCCTCGATGCTTATGTCCGGATTCACGCCCGGATCATAGTCGTTGATCTTCATCTGTGTTAGATAACGATGGTGTCCACGTTTCAGCGTTTCACAATGCAGTTTCCGCCCTTCGAGCCCGTATTCGTCGTATAACATTTTCATGTACGGGTAACAGAACTCGGCGTACATGTCCGGGGAGATCATGCCGGCATAGTCGTCGCCCAACCCGCAGGTGTTTCGTTTTATGCCGAACTCCTGTTCTGAGAAGGTCATTACGGAGTGTTGCGCCTCGACAATTTTTTCTAACAGTTCTTTGACCAGTTCCGGCTCCATTACCACATCCATCATGATATCGGTTCCTCGCAGGATTGTGGCTGTTGTGAAAGGTCCCTGGAAAGGGAAAAAGCCAAAAGAAGGCTTGAATCCGGAACTTTCCGACAGCTTGACCATTTGCTGATGTTGTTCCAGGAGGAACTGGTAACGGGGTAGCTCAGGGATGTCGCGTGCCGACGGAACGATAAGGTTTCTGACATCATTGATGTTCGATAAAACCCTCTTGTGGACGGCTCCCTGGCTGTGCGGGTCGCCATACTCGATTCCGGCACCGAAGATGGTTGCATTCCAGTAGCTGGTGATCCCTGATCCTACGTGGCATCCGATGTCATGGTCGAACGCTTTCAGAAAATAGTCGCGCGCCCGTTGATGGGTCAGCAGACGTTGCGCCGGAACATGATAGTAGTCGAATACTCTGGTGCGCGCCTTTTCGCATAATACTTCCGGGGGGATGGCCAGGTTCCAGCGGAAATCCGTTTTTTTATTCATGGTTCTCCTTTGCCTTGTCGGCGATGCCAGGTTTTTCTGTAGGCTTCACATTCGACGCCGTGTTCCCGGAATCTTGTTGTGACAACCGCAGGATGTTCATCATCATATTGGACTGGGCTTGCGTCCAGGCATCCACCGCATTGCGCCAGGCTTTCGTCTCGCCTGCCGGCGCGCGAATGGCGCGTAGGCCGTCACACAACTCGGTCTTGCCGAGGTGCATGCCATGCTCGATGCGCGCCCACGTCGCGTCGGGGACGCGGCGTTCTCGCGCCAGCCGGTAGGCCTCTCCGTCCAGCAGCGACCGGGGCGTAGCCCGGCCTCCCATAAGCAGTGGGAAGGCGCCCGCATGCGCGGGCAGCGTGATCCAGGCGCAGGTGAACAGGTCCGGCCGGTCCCGGTCGATCTCCACCGTCATCCCCGATATGGATGAGTCGAGGCAAATGGAGGGATCGCGCGACACGCTATGAAACAGGGCGAAATCGATGGGATTGGCGGCGTCTCGCAAGCGATGAGCCGCTTTCGTATCGCCACGAACGCTGAAGTAGACTTTCTCGGCATGCCATGCATGTGTCAATTCGTCGGAGTTATGGCTGATTTCAAGTATCTTGCCGGTCTTGTCGACAAAGAGCCAATGGGTTCCCGTTTTGTTTCCGCCGGCGTACTCGCCCTTCCGCACAAACTCCTCGATCATCGCGAGCGCTTCCTCGCAGCTCGAGGCTCGCTCGGCCACGTGGCGCTTCATGAAATGGTTCATGATCCCTCGGAACCGGGGCGTCTTGACCGCCATGCCGCCGGTGTCCGCGGAACATGCCAGGCCTTTGTCGTTGACCAGCATGCTGCAGCCGAGGACGCCGGCATCGGTCACCCCAATGAACTTATTCACGCCCGGTATGTTGGACTCCAGTATGAATGCGGACTGCGCGCGATCCGCATTGTCCCGGTTCTTGTGGAACAGGATCGCCTTTCCGTCCGTGTACTCGGGCGAAACGGCATACGAGGTGCATTCGTGATGCAGGAACATGCCGCGGTAGACGTTTGCGATGAAGGCAATGTACAAATCCTCCAGAACGTCCGCGGCTCGCGCGATAGCACGCGCTTCGTCGAGCCAGTGCGGGGCGATCCGCTCGGCAATCCTGATGAACGACTTCGTCCGCTCAATCAGCGTCTCCCGGGCGATCCCCGCCTCACGGGCGGGCGCGAGAAAGAACTCGTTCATGTCGCGACCGATGCAGTCCCGGTTGATACGCCCCCAGATCTCGCCGATCGCGGCGGGAGTCCCGTAGAGCGGGATCATCATTGTTTCAGGTTTCGCGCTTTCATCCCGGCTCGTTCTCATTGGATATCCTTTGTCAAACTTCTTCACTATTCTCTGTTCCTTCATGGTTCGATGCCCCCATCGCCGTGGGCCGTTCCCGCGCGGCGCAGCAGCTCGCAGGCTTCGCGGACCAGCGTTTCCCCGGTTTCGGCGGTCGCGACATAGCCGGTTTCGTATCCGCCCTGGGCAAGTGCCTCCGGGGTAGGAATGTAGAAAGGATCCTCACCGCAGGTGGCGGCCACCAATGTTTGATCGGCGGCGCTGGCGCGCTTGATTTGTTCACCGAATGCGGTGAAAGGTTCCCCTGGAACAAACGCTATGGCAAGCTGATTCATGCAGACCGCAAACATATCCACAGGGCAAGCACCATGAACGATTTTCCGGGCAATGATATACTTGCGTAGCGCGGTGCGAGGATCGGCGCCGTGCTGTTTCCAATTTTCCAGCGCTTTCCATGCGTTGGTCAAAGCCTGATCAACATCGCCCGCTTCGGACATCACGGGCAGAAGACATTCTTTTGCCGCCACGCCAAAGCGCGTTACATCCTGAAGATCAATCCTACCCATAGTTTGCAGCACTTCATCCGCCACAATCCGGCCCATCCGTTTTGCGTCCGCAATGCGGTCGTCGAAATTGAGGGAGTCGCCCCGTATGTACTTGCTCGGATTAATATCGCCGGAGCAACCGTGCAGAAACAAGGCGGTTCCATCGGTCTCCCGTTCGATTATGTCCGAAGCATAGCCGGGATAATCCGCCGAACATACGCCGGGCGAGTCGCCGCCCGCGGATGAGGGATGGCAGGCGTAATTGTAGAGAGTCGCCAACGGTTTTCCGTCCGGATTGGCGAACATCACTACGCCGACCTCGGGATCAATATGGCCGCGCGGCAGGGCCCGCGATTCAGGCGGCGGCCTGGAATTTCGCCAGACCAGCCTGCCGTTCATGTCCACCACGCGCCGGCACGAGGCGATTCCTTCCGGGATGGTCCCGGATGCGCATCCGATCCCGGCCGGCGTCATGCGCTGGACGGCCAGACAGACCGAGGTGGCCACTTTGCGGGCGAGTCCCTGGATGTAGTCCATGTCGAAAGCAGCGTTGTTGATGCCGAAAATGTCGTAAGCCGGCTCGTACTCGATGAAGCTGTCGCTGTGCTGATGGGTGTTGTGCAGGATGATGTGGTCAATGGGAACCGGTGACATCTCCCGGACCAGTGTGCGAATGCGGTCATGATGAATCTTGTAGAGGCAGGCAATTTCCATGCTGGTGATCGTCGTGATCCGGTTGCCGTCCGACAGCGCCAAGGTTCGGGCATACAGCGGCCAGCGGATGTCGGTAATCTTCGCACTCTCGTCCGACGCATGCCAGCGCCGGGTCGGCGATCCGTAGTTGGGGGTGATGTCGACTTTGCCTGTTCCGACCGCGAATTGTCCTGTAGGAATTCTATGCATACTTTTTTCTGTGCGCTTTGCGTCGAACTATTTTATTGTGTTTCTATTCATCCGGCGTTTGCCGGAGCGAAGAGACCATTGCCTGATTCCGTCCATTCATGATTCTTCGACCTCCACACGCGCTTTTTTCCAATAAGGCCTGATATTGACGACTTTTCCGGTTTCCATCGCCCGATCCATCGCCAGACAAGTGATGGCCGCCTTCAAACCGTCTTCTAGCGTCGAAACCGGAGCCGCTCCGTGACGCATGGCCGCGGCCAGTTCCGCATACAACAATTCGTCGCCCCCGCCGTGGCCCCCTTGCACACCAACCTTCACCTCTTTGATTTTGGCCGGATATCCAAAACGACAGACCTCAATCTTGCCGTTTATGACATCTGCCCGCAAGGTGCCTCGGCTGCCACAGATATAAACCCGGCGCTCGTAGATGGCCGTGCTGCAGTTGGTGTGAAAGCTGGCTCTTGTCCGATCGGCGAATTCTAAAATCGCCACCTGGTTGTCCACGATGTCCTGTCGGGCGATGAAGGGATTCAAGCTTCTATATCCGCTCCATGTAAAGGCTCGCGTTCCGTCCGGCTGCGACCCGACTTCCTCCACCATTTTCCGGTTGCGT